>NZ_JACGWD010000024.1:0-49182 GCF_014077565.1 Pseudoalteromonas sp. 5Ae-yellow | reverse complement strand
ACACTCAAAACACTCAAAACACTCAAAACACTCAAAACACTCAAAACACTCAAAACACTCAAAACACTCAAAACACTCAAAACACTCAAAACACTCAAAACACTCAAAACACTCAAAACACTCAAAAAATCAACTTTCTCCACGCTCACTGATTTTGATATTGATTTGTATTACCATTTGCTTTAATTTGTTTTAATACTATAAAAATTATGGCTTTCTATGTCTGCACCACAGGCCTATCAACGTAACAAATCTGATTTTGATATTTTAGTTGTTGAAGACGATACATTACTTAATGATCAAATTACTGAATTACTAGCCAACCAAGGATACTCTGTTACACAGTGTTTTGATGGTAATCAAGCGCTTGATTTAGCGGTTGCTCAACGTTTTAGTCTTATTTTATTAGATGTTATGTTGCCGGGCAAAGATGGCTTAGCAGTGCTTAATATTTTACGTAGTTGTAATAACACCCCTGTAATAATTGTATCGGCAAAACATGCTGAAGAAGAGCGCATTTTAGGTTTATCAGCTGGTGCAGATGATTACTTAGCAAAACCGTTTAATAGCCAAGAATTATTACTACGAGTAGATTCAGTACTAAGGCGCGTTTTTAAACAAGACACAAATACCCCTTACATTGCTAATATTGATGGACTTGAAATAGATAGCCTACACCAGCAGGTTTTTCTGCATTGTGAGCTATTAGCTTTTACGCCTATTGAGTTTGCCTTGCTGCAAATTTTAATGAAAAACCAAGAACAAATACTGTTAAAACCTTTTTTATATCAAGTGGCGCTTAACAAGCGTTTCAGTCAGTACGATCGTAGTTTAGATATGCATATGAGTCGTATACGAAAAAAATTAAATAACGCCGGCTGGGATGGCAGCCGTTTACACACTGTGCATGGGCAAGGGTACTGTATTAAATGACACGACGTTTATTTTGGAAGCTGTGCTTAATTATTGGTACTGGTGTTGTTGCGATGTTTTATTTAATTAATGTCGCGGTTAATCATTTTGAAAATGATATGAGCATGCTAAGTGACTCAAGTCGAGAAGAGTTAATTAATTGGCAAAAAAAGGCTGAGGTTATATTTGATCAAGGCGATATGAGCGAACTTGAGCGTTGGGTTGATGATTTACAACAACAAGAGAGTATTTGGGCTGTAATTGCTAAAGCCAATGTGGTTGAGTTAGCTGGTAATCGCTCTCATCGTTATGAGTATACAGGGTATAACTTGGGGCGAAGTATTGATTGGAAAATCCATCTGTATTTTGAGCATGCACCCGTTATGCAATTACCCTTTAAAGATGGTGCAACTAGCCTTGTTGTGCAGTTGCCGAAAAGAATGCGCCCAGGATCACTTTGGAATTTAACACGTTTGTCGTTACAAGTTTTATTGCCAATGCTGATATTGGTGTGTTTATCGATTGTGTTATATCGCCATATTATGCATCCTATTAAAGAACTCGACTTAGCAAGTAGAGCATTTAGCCAAGGAGACTTTAGTGTCAGAGTTCGAGAGCAGCTGGGCTCACGCAATGATGAACTATCCCAGTTAGCTGAAACATTTGATTTAATGGCAGAGCGGATCAGTGATCAGATTATGCATCAACGTGTATTACTAACTGATCTGTCTCACGAGTTGAGAACACCTTTAACACGCTTAGATATAGCAACTGACAATTTACTCTCTCACAGAGAAAAGGGTGTAGAAGACACGCAAATCAAATTAGAGCGTATTCACAAAGAGTCACAGCACATCCGTAAGTTAGTGGATGACACGCTTACTTTATCCTGGTTAGATAACGAGTCACCTCAGTTGCGCATCGAATCTTTGGATTTAGTCGATTTACTCGAAATTCTCATTGAAGATGGGCGTTTTGAGTACCCAGATAAACTTATTTTTGCTGACTTACCTAATCAAGCCCATATTGAAAACAGTAATCACAGAGCATTAGGTCAAGCACTGGAGAATATACTTAGAAATGCACTACGTTACACACCCATTAATAAAAAAGTATGGATTAGCCTCATTGATTATAAACATGAATATCAAATTATTATTGCAGATCAAGGTCCAGGAGTACCTAAAGAGCATTTAAATACTATTTTTAGACCTTTTTTCCGGATTGATTCAGCTCGCTCATGCAACAGTGATAGCTTTGGTTTAGGGCTTGCTTTAGCACAAAGGCAATTACATGCGATTGCTGCGACAGTATTTGCTAAAAATGATACTGCAGGTGGTTTAGTAATGACTGTAACGGTTCCTAAAGGTGTATAAATTACATTTCATATTGTGCTTGTAAAAACTGAGCAACGCTTTCTCGTTACATATTTTTAGGCAACTAAAGTAGATTGCACCTAACGCGTCTTTGTATATGTCCTAAATGTAACAAATGTAAAGTTGCTATACTCTCAATCAAAAGAAAATGATAATTCTTCTTATTTGCAATTAAGAAGGAACGTCCCCCTTGAAAAAATTAGCCCTAATGAGTGCCATTTGTGCATCATTTAGTTCACCTATATACGCGCAAGAACTTGCTAAAAATACAGCGTCTGTTGAAAAAATATCTGTAGTTGGTTCTGCAACTAATTTGAGTATTACAGCTGAAGAAATAGAACAATATCAAGCAAGTGATCTGGCTGACATTTTTCGACATTCACCTTCTGTTAGTGTGGGTGGCTCGGTAGGCGTTGCACAAAAGATCTATATTCGTGGTGTTGAAGATTCTTTATTAAATATAACGGTTGATGGTGCACAGCAAACATCAACGTTATTTCATCATATTGGTCGTGTAACAATAGATCCTGACCTATTACAGCAAATAGATGTGCAAGCAGGTGCCGGAGAAGCAACAAGTGGTCCTGGTGCGATTGGCGGCTCTATCCGCTTTAAAACTAAAGACGCGCAAGACATACTTAATCAAGGTGAACAATTTGGTGGACGTGTTAAAGCAAGTTACTTTTCAAATGACGGTACGCGTTTAAGCACCAGTGTATACGGTAAATTAAGTGATACATGGGGCGTACTAGGGTATTTCAGTACTGTGGATCGCGAGAACATGGAAAATGGTGATGGCGATACTATTTATGGTACGGCCGCCGATCAAGATATGATGTTTATTAAAGCCAGTGGTGAGTTAGCAGATAATCATCATTTGTCGGTAAGTATTGAAAAACGCGACGAAGAAGGGGATTTTTCAGCACGCCCTAACTGGGCGGTACAAGAAGGTGATGCTTTGTATCCAAGTGAAGCAGAGCGAGAGACTTACGTTGCTAATTATATATTTTCTCACAATAACTTATTGTATTTAGAGGCGACAGCATACAAAACCGAATCATCTTTTAATGGCGGCCGATTTGCTTGGCTTGCTGACATTGACACATATGGCTTAGATATTCGTAATACAAGTATTATTGATGAACATAAATTTGTTTATGGCGTTGATTATAGAAATGATGAAGTATCGAGTGGGTCTGCAGCAGGTGCAAAAGAAAATTCAGAACAAGGCAGTGTACTGGGTGTTTATGCACAAGGTTATAGTGATATTACTCCACAACTTTTACTGAGTTATGGGGTGCGTTTTGATAGTTATAAGTTTAAACAAGACATCTTATTAGATGAATATTACGGCACTGCAATTACAGAAAGCGCATCGAGTTTAGATGGCAATGAACTGAGTTTTAATATCGGTTTAGCATACGACATTAATGATGCTTGGACAGTAGGGCTTGGGTATGCTGAAGCCGCGCGTGGTAAGCAAATAGGTGATGGCTTTACCATTGATGGATATTTATATGACGGTTCAGATATTCCAGTAGCGGATGAAAGTTTAGTACCTGAGACCGTAGCTAATATTGAAGCATCCATAACGTACACTAATGAAAATTTATCCGCTAAGGCAAGTATTTATAATTCGTCTTTAGATGATGTGATATTTGAAGGGTATGAAGGAAACTCGGTTTATAACAATATAGGCACGTTAGAGACTAAAGGATTTGAGTTTGACCTAGCATATCGTTTAAATTCATTTGATTTCTTCATTGGATTTTCAGCTACTGATACAGAGCTTGACCCACGTGATGGGTTGTACAGTGTAAGTTATGATGCAATTGATATTAATGGCTATGAGTTTGTCGGTTTAGGGAATAGCAGAGGCAATACATGGGTTGCTGGCGTTGATTACGACATTAACACTGATGCAAAGGTTGGTTTTAGTGTAACTAAAGTCGATTCACTCGATATTAATACTCTTCATCAAGCTGTTGACCTTGGTTGGAGCGATTCTTTATATACCCTAAATAAACCAAGCTATACCACTGTTGATTTATATGGGCAGTGGAATGTGACGAATGCATTATTATTTAATGTTGCTGTTACTAATTTATTTGATGAGTTATATATCGATCATTCAAGTGTGGGTGATTACAGTGAAGTATTTGGCACTGTTGTTGGTCCATACGAATCTGGGCGCGATATTCGCTTATCGATTTCTTATCAGTTTTAAGAATAAGTAACTTATTTTATGTTCTTAAAATTGTTTTAAAAGTGGGTCTTTTGGGCCCACTTAATTATAGGTCTAATCGCCGGTTTATTTATTTTTAGCATGTCGTTCACGGGTTTTCTATTAACCTATGAACGACAGATTGTTGAGCTAGATGAAATGCGATTTACTGTAAATAACACCTATGTTCAACAGCGACTATCGACTGATGATGTTGTGGATATTTTGCGAAAATCGCATCCGAGTCAATCACATATTTATATTCGTTGGGTTAATCGAGAAGGGGCTGCCATTCCTGCCTGGGCTGGAAAGCATAGCTACTTATTACACCCTTATACAGGAGACGTGCTTCGTGAAGGAGAGGGGTTAGCGGCTGACTTTTTTCACGTTGTAACTGATATACATCGTTATTTATTACTGCATGGCGCTTCGCAGGTGATTGGTAAAAATATAAATGGCTACGCTAATCTATTTTTTATCTTTTTATTACTATCGGGTGCTTATCTGTGGTTACCAAAGCGATTTAACCGCTCTGCATTAAAAGGATATTTATTACTAGCAAAGAGTTACAAATCATCACATCATCGAAATAGGCAGTGGCATTTAGTTTTTGGAATTTGGTGTTTACCGGTTTTACTCGTTTTGTCATTAACGGCTACTTTGTTTCATTTTGATTGGGCAAATAAGGCACTGTACGGCGCATTTGGACAAAGTGTACCGGAGCGTGAAAAGCATCTACCAGTATTAGATTTATCGGCTGATGAAGTACTGTACGATACTTTATTTCAACAAGCTAAAGTACATGCAATTAATAATGGTGCTGCTGATTGGTATTCAATGTGGTTAGAATTAGGTGACAAAAAACACGAAGCACGTTTTTATATTGATACCAGTATCGGGAATCGCCAAGAATATGCGTATTCATTATTTTTAGATACTCGCACTGGTGATGCAATTAAAACGTTAAAAAAATCGGATTGGACGCGAGGCGATCAAGCATGGGGAACATCTCGATTTTTACATACCGGTGAATACTTTGGTTTTTTAGGGCAAACATTAGCTGGTTTGGCATCATTGATCGCATGTTTTTTAGTGTATACAGGCATAGTTTTAGCATGGAAGCGATTGATAACTAAGCGCTAATTTACACTTATCGTCGAGTATTTGATTGATATGTGCGATTTGATATATAAAAATTTATTTTACACAAAAAAGCCAGCGCATTAGGCGCTGGCTTTTAGTATTCAAATGCTTACTTAGTTAATTAAGCGGCATTAGCTTCTTTTTTAACGCTATTACGCGCGGCTTTGCCTGCAAGTAAATCAGCCGGGTCAAAGTCATCAACGTTAATAACATCTAAACGAGATTGCTCAACAGCAGCTAGTTTATCAGCCTCTGCTTGGCTTAATATGCCTGCTTCAAGCCCCATTTGCGCTACTTTATCAAGCTGGAAGAATGGCAGTTTAAGACCTTTTTCTTTGCATACACGGTCAAATAATGGCTCAACAGCAAGTACGTCTTTAAGCGTTTGCTCTTGACGACCTACAAGGTTAAGCGGCTCATTTGTTAAGTATACATAGCTTGCTAAACGGTTACGCGTTTCGCTAGGTACTTGTAGTAGTTGCGCAAGTTTATGCTCAAGTTGGTCAGTTGGTTTACGAACCGGGCGACCAAACGGGAATAACAATACTTTTAACACGGCACGTAGTGGAGCCGAAGGCATGTTATTAATTAAATCAGCAAGTGCACGTTGGCAATGGTAAAGGTGATCTTGGCAACTCCATTTTACTAGAGCAAAATCTTCTTTTTTACGGCCTTCGTCGTTGTAACGCTTAAGCGTTGCAGACACTAAGTATAAGTAACTAAGTAAGTCACCTAAACGTGCTGAAATACGTTCTTTACGTTTTAGTGAGCCACCAAATACTGCCATGCTAATGTCTGACATAAGAGCAAGTGATGCACTAAAGCGTGACGCTATACGGTAAAATTCAGCAGTTTCATCGTTGTACGGCACACTTGTAAAACGTGCGCCGGTAAGTGCAAGCCACTTAGTACGTACAAGGTTCGACATAGTAAAACCAATATGACCCATTAGCGCTTTATCAAATACGTTAAGCGCTTCTTCGCGGTCTTCAATTTCGCACGCACCTAGTTCGGTAAGTACAAATGGATGACAGCGAATTGCACCTTGACCATAAATAATCATATTACGGGTCAAGATGTTTGCACCTTCAACGGTAATGGCAATAGGTGCACCTTGGTAGCCACGACCTAAATAGTTATTTGGCCCAAGCATGATGCCCTTACCGCCAAGTACATCCATTGCATGAATAGTTGCATCACGCATTTGCTCTGTCAGGTGGTATTTAATAATGGCAGAAACTACCGATGGCTTTTCGCCTAAATCAACCGCACCCGTAGACATACTAACCGCAGCATCAGAGCTGTAAGCGTAACCAGCAAGTTTTGCTAGTGACTCTTCAACACCTTCCATTTTACCAATAGGTAAACGGAACTGACGACGAATGCGGCTATACGCACCCGTTGCAACGGCAATCATTTTAATGCCACCGGCAGAATTTGACGGCAATGTAATTGCACGACCAACCGATAAACACTCAACCAGCATGCGCCAGCCTTGACCAGCCATATCTGGACCACCAATAATATAATCAAGTGGTACGAAAATATCTTTACCGCGAGTAGGACCATTTTGAAATGGTACGTTAAGCGGGAAATGTCGACGACCAATTTCAACTCCAGGAGTGTCCGTTGGAATAAGTGCACAGGTAATGCCTGGCTCTTTATTGTCGCCAATTAGCCCATCTGGATCTTGTAACTTAAACGCAAGACCAAGTACGGTAGCCACTGGGGCAAGTGTAATGTAACGCTTATTCCACGTTAAACTAACACCCACAACTTCCTCACCATTCCATTGCCCTTTACATACCACACCGTAGTCTGGAATTGAGCTTGCATCAGAACCCGCTTCTGGCGAAGTTAATGCAAAACATGGAATTTCTTGACCGCTCGCTAGGCGCGGTAAGTAATGATCTTTTTGCTCTTTTGTACCATAGTGTTGTAATAATTCACCTGGGCCTAAAGAGTTCGGTACACCAACAATTGACGAAAGTAATGTTGATTTACTTGTTAGTTTTTGAAGTACACAAGACTGTGCAAATGCAGAAAACTCTAAACCGCCGTATTCTTTTTTGATGATCATGGCAAAAAATTTATTATCTTTTAGATACTGCCACACATCTTGAGGAAGGTCGGTTAGTTCGTGCGTTGCTTCCCAATCGTCCAACATGCTACAAACTACTTCAACAGGGCCATCAACAAAAGCTTGCTCTTCAATAGTAAGTTTAGGAACGGGGTATTGGTGAAGTTTTTTCCAATCTGGGTTACCGCAAAATAAGTCAGCTTCCCACCACGTCGTACCGGCATCAATAGCTGATTTTTCAGTATCAGACATGCTTGGCGTTACTTTTTTAAACGTAGCAAAAATAGGCTTGATGATATATTGCTGACGAAGGCCAGTAACAGAAAGAGGAACCGCGATGATCAAAAAGATCAACCAGCTAATTAAACCAAAAGCACCCGCAAAGGTACCAATTAATAAAGTTATAGCCGAAACACCAAGTGCTGTGTTCCAACTTGCTCTGTGGTAAACCGCAGTGCAAAGCAACGCGATTAGAACCAGTGTAAATATGAGTGTCATTTTTATTCCTTAATAGAGGTCAGACCACCTCACTTAGAGTAGCGCTAGTAACAGTAATTTTCAAGTACATAACGATGTTAAATTGTAGTAGAAAGTAACTTAAATACGATATTTAATTATCCGGCAAAGGAACACTCAATAACTATCGTATAGTCAAAGCATTAGCCGTAAGTAGTGTTAACGTAAAAATAAATAAATCTAATAGCAAAATGACACTTTTTAAGTAAGTATAGCCGTTATAGCGGACTGCAATTTAGTGTACGCTTAATACACAAATATTCGCTATTTATTTTAATGTATGGTTTTTAAGGGTTATTTTATTAATGTGTGAATTACTTGGCATGTCAGCCAATGTGCCTACCGATATTTGTTTTAGTTTTTCAGGCCTTTTAGAGCGTGGTGGTAATACAGGTCCTCATAAAGATGGTTGGGGTATTACATTTTACGAAGGTAAAGGCTGTAGAACCTTTAAAGATCCTGAGCCGAGTTATCAATCTGAAATTGCAAAGCTCGTTAAAGCATACCCCATTAAAAGTGTCTCGGTTATTAGCCATATTCGCCAAGGTAATCGCGGGCGAGTATGCCTTGAAAATACTCATCCTTTTACGCGAGAGTTATGGGGGCGTGAAATCACTTACGCTCATAACGGGCAGCTATCTAATTATCATGATTTAAAACCGCAGTACTATCGGCCAGTGGGTAACACTGATAGCGAACTCGCTTTTTGTTGGTTGCTTGATAAAATTCGCGAAAAATACCCAAAGCGTCCAAGTAGTATGGCGTCGGTTTTTAGATACGCGGCTAAGCTTTCGCATACGCTGCGTGAAAAAGGGGTGTTTAATATGTTATTGACCGATGGGGTGTTTGTTTTAGCGTATTGCACTAATAACTTACATTACATAACGCGCCGTGCGCCATTTGGTAAAGCAACGTTGATTGATGCCGACATGGTGGTTGATTTTCAACAAGAGACCACACCAAACGATGTAGTAACAGTTATAGCTACAAGGCCTTTGACGAATGATGAGCGCTGGCAAAAAATGGAGCCTGGGGAATTTGCATTGTTTAAAATGGGTGAGCTAATTTAGCCCACCTATTTTAAATACTAACTTTGGTTTAATTAAATTTAGTTAGCTTCTTGAGGTTGTTGTGCTGTTACAGGCGCAACAGCTGTAGGCGCAGTAACAGTAAATGAATTCATTTGAACTTCAAACTGCTCCATACCTTTTTCGCCTTTCCACATACGTACCAGCATGTAATCCATTTCTGGCGCAAACCATGCAATTGCTTGGCGTTTATCGTTATCGTATAAACGCTTTACTTTAATGGCTTCTACATTACCTATAGGTAAGGAGATCATCTCTTTTTCAACAACTTCAAAGTTGTAGTCGCGGCGGTTACCTTTTTTATCTATAAGGGGGAATGAAAAGCTTGTTTCGCCTTTTTTCAATCCTTCGCGCACTTGCACTTGGTACGAAATAGCATCCTGAAATTCATCAGTCCATTCGCATTTAAGTGGGTATTCACTAGCGCTGCTAGTCACTACTTTGTTTGTTGAATCAAAATCAATTTTGTAATCTTTATCTGGGCCTGTCCCTGTACGAATCATGTTGTAATGATGCGGGGTAACCTTGCCATCTTTAAAGGTAAACTTTGATGTTTCTTCACGAGAGTCAGAGAAAATCATCCACTCAATATTGCTGTGGTATGTAAGTTCATAAGTATCGTCGCCCGTTTTTTTGAGCTCACGAACAGCCTCACCATGATTTTTACCTTTGCGTAAAATATCGTAATTAGCTTGATACTGGGTCAATTCGCCTGCAATTAGGCTAGTTGGAAGTAAAGCGCCCACACATAACAACAGGGCACTTATTTTTTTATTGTGGGTAGTGCGCGCCGTGTGCAGGAAGTTGTTTTTTGTCAAGAACTGCATAATCTGCTTCCATAGTAAGTCTGTGTTCACTGAACCACTTGACCACCAAAGGATAAATTATATGCTCTTGCTCATGCACGCGTTTTGCTAATGTTTCTGCTGTATCATCCTTGAGTACAGGTATTTGCGCCTGAAGAATAACGGGACCGCCGTCTAATTCTTCAGTAACAAAGTGAACACTTACGCCATGAACATCGTCTTTTGCATCAATTGCTCTTTGGTGGGTATTCAGCCCCTGATACTTAGGCAACAAAGATGGATGAATGTTCAACATTTTTCCAACATATTTTTGCACTAAGCCAGGAGTAAGAATACGCATAAACCCAGCTAATACAACTAGATTTGGCATAAAAGAGTCGATAACGTTCATTAATTGCGCATCGTACGCTTCGCGCGAGTCAAAATCTTTATGACTGAGCACTTTTGTAGCAATACCTGCTTGTTTTGCACGCTCTAGGCCATAAGCGTCTGCTTTATTACTAATAACAGCCGCTATATGCCCGTTTATCTCGCCACGTTCGCAGGCATCTATGATGGCTTGTAAATTAGAGCCACTACCTGAGATTAAAACTACCAGACGAGTCGGTGCCATTACTTAGCACCACCTACAATTTCAACTTGCTCTTCGCCAGCTGCTGCATCTTGAATTTCACCAAGGTGCCATGCATTTTCGCCCAAGTCTTTTAGCATTGTTAAGCTTTGCTCAAGTTTGTCTGCAGGGACTACTAAAACCATGCCTACACCACAGTTAAATGTACGGTACATTTCGTGTGTAGTAATATTACCGTTTTCTTGTAACCAATTAAAAATTGGTGGCCACTGCCAGCTATCACCTTTAACTACAGCTTTTGCTGAAGCGGGTAATACGCGTGGAATGTTTTCCCAAAAACCGCCGCCAGTAATATGCGAAAGCGCATGTACGTCAACGTTTTTGAATAACTCAAGTAAAGGTTTTACGTAAATACGCGTAGGCTCAAGTAGAGTTTCGCCTAATGTTTTACCTTCAAAGTCAGCGCTGGTATCAGCTTTTGACACTTCAAGTACTTTACGAATTAAAGAGAAGCCATTTGAATGAGGACCGCTTGAAGCAAGTGCAATAAGCTGATCGCCTGCTGCTACTTTAGTGCCATCAATAATTTTTGATTTTTCTACAACGCCTGTACAAAAGCCTGCCATGTCGTAGTCTTCACCATCATACATACCTGGCATTTCAGCTGTTTCGCCACCAATTAGGGCACAACCTGAAATTTCACAACCTTTGCCAATACCTGTAACTACGTCAGCTGCTGTGTCTACATCTAGTTTACCAGTTGCATAGTAATCTAGGAAAAACAGGGGTTCAGCACCTTGAACAATTAAGTCGTTTACACACATTGCAACTAAATCAATACCAACCGTATCGTGTTTTTTTAAGTCGATTGCTAAACGTAGTTTAGTACCAACGCCATCTGTGCCTGCAACTAATACTGGTTGCTTGTAGCCTTCAGGAATTTCGCAAAGTGCGCCAAAACCACCAATTCCGCCCATTACTTCAGGACGACGAGTTTTTTTAACTACGCCTTTAATACGCTCAACAAGTGCATTACCAGCGTCGATATCTACGCCCGCGTCTTTATAGCTTAGAGACTGTTTTTGTTCGCTCACAGGTTTTCCTCAAAATAGTTGTTTTGGGTTGCTTAGAAACGCGCGTATTTTACAACAATTGCAAGGTCGCGGCTAGCGTAAATGTAATTTTGAAATAATTAACAAGGACACTTGTCCGCTGTTTGTTGTTTAAATAAACAAAAAAACGCCCGTAGGCGTTTTTTTAGTATTAAAGGCGTTAAATTAACAGCTATGCTTTTGCGGTTAATATGGCTCGAAGTGGAGCGGGGTAGCCTTCAATTGTTTTACTTGTATCGTTTGGATCTAAAAAGTCGATTAACGATTCGTTTTCCATCCAGTCGGTTTTGCGTTGCTCTTCAAGCGTGGTAATAGCGCAATCTTTTATTTGCACATCTTTAAAGCCAACGCGTTCCATCCACAGCTTTAATGCCGCAGTACTTGGAATAAACCACACGTTGCGCATTTTAGCGTAGCGGTCGGTAGGTACGAGTACTGTGTTTTCATCGCCTTCAATTACTAGGGTTTCAAGTACGAGTTCGCCGCCTGGGCGAAGCTGCGCTTTTAACTGCGCTAAAAAGTCGATAGGTGAGCGACGATGATAAAGTACGCCCATCGAAAAAACCGTATCAAACGCTTTAAGCTCGGGTAATGCTTCAACGCCTAGTGGTAGTAAATGTACGTTTTCGTCTGGGTTGTAGTGTTTAATTGCCTGAAACTGACATAAAAATAAATCAGACGGATCAATACCCACTACAAACTCTGCGCCTTCACCGCGCATACGCCATAAATGATACCCTGAGCCACAACCAATATCTAAAACAGTGCGGCCTTTTAGTGGCTCAATATGAGGAAGCAGGCGGTCCCACTTCCAATCACTGCGCCACTCTGTATCTATTTCAATACCGTGCACACTAAATGGGCCTTTGCGCCATGGCATCATGCGTTTTAATAAATGCATGGCTTGCTTTTGCTCGCCATCACTCATCTCTCCTGGGGCGCCAATTTCTACCTTATTAGAGATATCAACATGTGTTGTAGCCACCTCTGGTAAGTTTTTAAGTACTTTTTGCCATTTAGGTAAATCACCATGGCTTGCCTCTAACTGCCAATGTTTTAATTGTGCAGGGAGGGTTTCTAGCCAGTGACTAAGTGGGCTTTGTGCGATAGATGCGTAAAATTGGTTAAACCATTGAGACATGGATGACTCTCTTTATTTAATTGCTACCATTGAGCAAAAATTAAAACATTGATACCACACTTGAGTTTGGCTAAAACCAATATCTTGTAAGCGAGTAAAGTGAGCGCTTAGTGTATCTGGGCGCATAACGTTTTCGATGGCGGTACGTTTTTGGCTTATTTCAAGCTCAGAGTAGCCATTGTGACGTTTAAAGTCGTGGTGCAAATCAATTAATAGGTTATCGCATTGCTCGTTTTCGGCTTTAATTTTTTCGCTTAGCAGCAATACACCACCAGGCTTTAAATTAGCGTATATTTTTTCAAGCACGGCTTGGCGCTGCGCATGTGGAATAAATTGCAGTGTAAAGTTCATTGCCACAACCGATGCGTTTTGAATCTCAAGCTCGTTAATATCGCCCAAAGTAACAGTAACCGGCACATCCGATTTAAAACCTTGTAAGTGCACCTTACAACGCTCAACCATAGCTTGAGAGTTATCTACCGCTATTATATGGCAGTTATCGGTGCGAATATTTCGTCGCATGCTAAGTGTTACTGCGCCCAGTGAGCAGCCTAAATCATAAAGATTTGAGTTACTTTGCGCGTATTCACCCGCAAGTTTACCCATTGTACTGACAATAGTTGCGTAGCCAGGCACAGAGCGATGGATCATATCTGGAAAAACTTCGACTACATTTTGGTCAAAGCTAAAATCTTTTACTTGTTGCTCAGAGGCATAAATACTGTCTTTTATGGTCACGAAGGCAGTCTCTTTGTAAATAATGGCGCTATTTTAACATTTTATACTGGATAGTCAGTGATAAATTCAGTAGCTTGACTAGAATTATGAATAATAAGTATAAAAGAGAAGATTAAATGAGCAAAAGTAAGGTCATCAGCACAGACGATATATTAGCAACCCTTTGTCATTCAGTGACAGGCGTACTCACATCAGCCAGCGGTAATGGTATTAGCTACTCAGCCATGGTGCAAAAAATAACGCGTACATGCATGCGACCGGATATTGGCTGCTTTGTTTTATTTGACGGCGGTTTTACCGGGCTTGTAATTACCAACTTTACTTCGCAAGCGGCGATGGAAATTTATGGCGATTACATGCGCAACATGGGGATGCCAGAAGATGAAATAGCGCATAGCCATTTATCAGACGACGTATCAAACGTATTAGGCGAGTTGATGAATCAAATTGTTGGCGACTTTACGTCTAAAGTACGCGAGCAATTACATACCTCGATTACGCAAAACCAGCCAAAAATGATGGCAATAAACAAGCAAGTGCAAATATCGGTAGATACCACGATGGATCGCCCGCAAGCCCGCCGCGTAACATTCACCACAAGTAAACAAAATATCTTTTACTTGGAATTAGCGATGGATAAAACAGAGTTTATTAAATTACACGACTTTGATATTGCAGAAGCACTCGACCCAGATGACATAATTGAAAACGAAGCGAAAAAGAAAGCTGAAAAAGAAAGCGCAAAGGCTAAAGAAGTTGTGCAAGACGACGCAGATGACGACTTTATGGCAGGCTTAGGGCTTTAAGATTAAACTTTTTAAGTTGAATGAAATGATGGAATAGAAAAGCGCGATTTTATATTACGCTTTTCTATATAATAAATTACATGGTCATCTTCGAGTTAAATCATTCATTAATGTGGATACGGGGATGTAATAAAGGATGGAAAATCCGTACCAAGCGAGTTGAGCCTAATATACGGTGTCACTAATAGCTTCTAAAAAGTTAAGTCCAATATAGAGAGTTAATGATAAAAACGAAAAAATGAAAATTTGCACTTGTTTGGTACTGAACTTATCTCTGTTTTTATTTTTATCTGGTACATCAAATGTTTTTGCTAGCAACTGTCCCCACAGTATTGATGTTGCTAAAGAAAAATCTGAAAGTTTAATAAAACCAATAAAATCGCCTTGTAGTACTTTGAGTAATAAAAGGACAAGAAATGGTAAAGCTATAAATAAAGCTTCCTTTTTTGCACTCTCATAATTTATTTTACTCATCACTTAAATCCAATTCAGTTTGTTTCACCTTTTCTTGCGGTATCACTCGTACAACTTTAATAATTTCACATTCTATAGAGGTTGTATGTCGGTGTTTATTGACTTTCTTAGTGGTTTTAATATCAGCTAAAAGACCATCGCCTGGCCACAGTTGTGCATCTTTGTCATGATTTTTCCAGCTTTCAAACCAAACCTCATCAGACATTTTAGCCGAAAATTTTCTAAATTTTCTGCTATTACTTTCTAAATCCCAATTTAGACCAAATACATAAGACGGACGTCGAATAATTACAACCTCTCGACATGGGAAAGTCATTTCTACGTTTTCGAACATCTGGGATGCCGGCCGAGGACAAGAGAACTCATCACTAATATCAACAAACTTCTTTTTCTTCCCAAATTGTGCTTTATCTTCTTCGGAGAGTAGGTTCAATGCGTTATTTATTTTGTGCAGGGCTTCAGCAATTTCGTATAAGTTGATATTTGATTCACAAGTAAATTCATCTAGATCAACTTTATCAGCGGTTATTTGAGAATAAATTTTCTCTGCGAATAATCTAACATCAGATTCAGAGTCAATCTTTTTAGTTATTGCAATTTCTTCTTCAAGGCCTCGATAAATTGCATCGCAGATAGATTTGAAGTTGACACCCCTAACTTTATCAATAACTTTATGTTTGATATCGGCAATTATAGACCCTTTCCTTGTTTCTGAAAGTGCAGAACTAAACTCTATTTTTGTACCAAAGCCAAGCAATATAGACGAGTGTAGTTTATCAAAACCTTCAACGAGTAAACCCATAGAGTTGAATACTCTTTCGGGATTACTTACGTTGCGAGCAAAATCTATTCTAAGAGAGTAACTAGGAGACATTAGGTAATTCCTTTTTTAATGTGTGACTTATACTACTCAATCGATAGATATTTGTCACAGCCAAAATCAGTTAATTATATGGATTCTCTCCCATTGCGACGACCACACAAAAAATTCTTAAATCTAATTCTAGCTGGTGGTAACTCGGCTCCATATGGCAGCAAAGTTGATAAAAGCCTTTGTTGTGATCTTTTTCTTTAAAGTGGGCGAGTTCGTGTACTACTAATGCTTTTAATAATGGCTCCGGAGCGCGCAGTAAGTCGCTGTTTATCGCTAAATCGTGCTTACGGGTTTTACCTTGCATGCGGTAAGTATGTGTACCGAGTGCGTTGGTGACCATATCGCCTTGCTTTTTAAATGCTGCGCGCCCAAACGGCGGTGCGTTTTTTAAATACTGTTTTTTAAGCTCGGTTGCGTAGCTATAAAGTAGTTTATCGCTAGTAATGGTATGTGCTTGCGGATACTTTTTAAGTAAGTAGTCACATACCTTGTTGTTATCTATAAGGCTTAATACTTGCTCAACAATGTTAGCTGGGTAGCCGGTAAAGTAACGTGCGTATTCACTCATTATTGTTTCTCTGTCGTTTTACTTTTAAAAAAGTGCTTGCTGGTGGGCTTCTTTTTCGCCAGTAAATGGGTTTAATGCTTTGTGATTATAACCAAGGTCTTTACAAAAGTGCCTTGCTAATAATGGCGCTTCTCGGTTATCTGCCGTATGAAAAAACACATACGGTGTTTTACCCTCATCAAGCCATTGTTTTACTTTACCAAGCCACGGTTTATAAAAGGATTTATAGTCGTTTTGTAAATCGGCTATGACAAAGCGCGCCATAGGCTCTGAGCCAGTAGCTATTGCATGTACCGGTAAGTGGGGCTTTTTTTGCTGTGCATCTATTAGCGCTTCGGTTGTTGGTTTTACCGCAAATAGGGCGCGAGTATCCATCGATATGCGATTTATGTTGTTTGCTATTAATAATTGGTTAAGCGCTATTTCGGCTTCACCCTTTTGAAAAAATGCAGTATGACGTACTTCTACGCCGTAATTAACCTCTTTTGGTAATAGGCTAATAAATTGGGCGAGTTTGGGTAAGTCACCAGGACCAAATGCTTTAGGTAATTGCAGCATGATCTGCCCAGTTTTTTCTAAAATAGGGGAGAACAAGTTAAGCCAATCAGTAAGCTCGGTTTGAACATTAGTTAGGTGCAGCTCGTGGCTAAAGCGACGATTAAACTTAAAAGTAAATTTAAAATCGTCGGGAACGCTATTTGCCCAGCGCAACACGGTGCTTGGCGATGGATCGGCGTAAAAGCTGGTATTGCCTTCGACTGAATTAAAATGCTGAGCGTATTGGCTAAGCATATCGGCGTTTTTACATTGGCTTGAAAATAAATTGCCTTTCCATGCATTGCTCGACCACTGCGGGCATCCAATATATAACATACAAACTAGCGCCTTATTATAAAGTGGCGATAGTGTAGCAAATAACAAAACGAGCTGCTGTAAATTCAGGGGCAAAAGCGGCACACGCCCTAGCATCTTGATACTACTTGGGTATAATGCAGGGCTTAATTTGATTATTTTTAGATTGCTAGCGGCTTTATTTGTATTGTGGTGACCTGTTTTTTAAATCACACGCCTTAAAACAAATAACTTTAACCGTTTAAGCCTTTTATCTGACAGGAAAACTATGCGCTCTATATATTGCGGACAGCTAAATAAAACTCACGTAGATCAAGAAGTAGAACTATGTGGCTGGATCAACAAACGACGTGACCTTGGTGGACTTATC
Source organism: Pseudoalteromonas sp. 5Ae-yellow (assembly GCF_014077565.1). Lineage (NCBI taxonomy): Bacteria > Pseudomonadati > Pseudomonadota > Gammaproteobacteria > Alteromonadales > Pseudoalteromonadaceae > Pseudoalteromonas > Pseudoalteromonas sp. 5Ae-yellow. Next base: position 31,531 of record NZ_JACGWD010000024.1, on the reverse strand, counting down.
TTTGTCGATTTACGCGATAGAGAAGGTTTAGTACAAGTTGTATTCGATTCTGACATTGAAGAGTTAATGAGTTCAGCTAACACACTTCGCCAAGAATTTTGTGTTCAGTTAAAAGGTGTTGTTCGTGCACGCCCAGACAGCCAAGTAAATAAAGACATGGCAACAGGGGAGATCGAAATTTTAGGTAAAGAGCTTAATATTATTAACCGCTCAGAGCCATTACCACTTGATTTTAACCAAGTAAACTCAGAAGAGCGTCGTTTAAAATACCGTTACCTAGACTTACGTCGTCTAGAAATGAGTGACCGTATTAAATTACGTGCTAAAGCAAGCAGCTTTGTTCGTCGCTTTTTAGATGAAAACGGCTTTTTAGACATCGAAACACCTGTACTTACTAAAGCAACACCTGAAGGCGCGCGCGATTACTTAGTACCGAGTCGTGTTCATAAAGGTAGTTTTTACGCTTTACCACAGTCTCCACAGTTGTTTAAGCAATTGTTAATGATGTCGGGTTTTGACCGTTACTACCAAATTGTTAAATGTTTCCGTGATGAAGATTTACGCGCCGATCGCCAACCAGAATTTACCCAAATAGATATAGAAACCTCGTTCATGAGCTCTGATCAAGTACGTGGTATGACTGAAAAAATGATCCGCGAAATGTGGCAAACATTGCTAAACGTTGATTTAGGCGATTTTCCAATCATGCCTTACAGCGAGGCAATGAGCCTTTACGGTTCTGATAAGCCAGATTTACGTAACCCGATGAAATTAGTTGATGTTGCAGATTTAGTTAAAGACGTAGAGTTTAATGTTTTCTCAGGTCCGGCTAACGACGAAAAAGGTCGCGTTGCTGTGTTAACTGTACCGGGTGGCGCTAAGCTTTCTCGTAAACAACTTGACGATTACACTAAGTTTATTGGTATTTACGGCGCTAAAGGCATGGCGTGGATGAAAGTAAACGACCACACTGCAGGCGCTGAAGGTGTTCAATCGCCAGTGGCTAAGTTTTTAAGCGAAGACGTAATCACAAAATTACTTGAGCGTACTAATGCACAGTCTGGCGATATTATTTTATTCGGTGCCGATAAGCGCAACACAGTAAATGAAGCAATGGGCGCGCTACGCGTTAAGATTGGTGTTGATTTAGAAATCACTAACCTTAATAGCTGGGCACCACTTTGGGTTGTAGATTTCCCAATGTTTGAAGAAGATGACGAAGGCACATTACATGCTGTACATCATCCATTCACTGCACCAAAAGATATTACTGCAAGTGAGCTTGAAGCAAACCCAGCCTCTGCTATTTCAGACGCCTACGATATGGTATTAAACGGCTACGAAGTAGGTGGTGGTTCGGTACGTATTCATAATGCAGATATGCAAGAAACCGCATTTAGAATTTTAGGTATTAACGAGCAAGAGCAACAAGACAAGTTTGGTTTTTTACTTGATGCACTTAAATACGGCACACCACCACATGCTGGTTTAGCATTTGGCCTTGACCGTTTAGCAATGCTTTTATGTGGTACCGATAACATTCGTGACGTTATTGCTTTCCCTAAAACAACACAAGCGTCGTGTTTATTAACCAACGCGCCAAGTAAACCTAACCTTGATTCGTTAGCTGAGCTTGCAATTAGTGTTGTAGAAAAAGAAGTATCAAGCGAAGAGTAATTATTACTTAGCTTTTGAGCTGAATTTAAAAACCCTTAAGTTATATGCTTAAGGGTTTTTTTATGGTTAAATTTATAGCAGAGTGTGTTTTAAACGAATAAACGAATAAACGAATAGACGAAAAAGGAATTATTATGTCGATCAATGCAACCTTATTTGGTGAGTTTTTAGTTTTTATTATTGTGCTGTGTATTCCTATTTTTGCTGTAATTAGCTACAAAATAGGTAAGCGTAAAAGTACTATGCCGGGTGTTTTAGCTTTTGTGGGTGGCTGTTTAGCGCTATTTCCACTACTTGCTTTGATTTTTATTGCAGTGCTTGCGCTTAAAAAAGATTTACCTAAAAGTAATGGCTACACGGGTTAAATTTAATAGGTGAATTGTGTTGTTAAGTAATAATAACCAGTATTTTGATGAACAATTTAATGCTTTACAGTACGCAGAGCAATTAACTGAAAACTCTGAGTTTGAAGAGTGTATATTTATCGATTGCGACTTTTCAGACGGGCAGTTTAAAAATTGCCGATTTATAGAATGTAGTTTTAAAAACTGTAATTTATCGTCACTAAAATGGAACTACAGTTCGCTTGAAAATGTAAGTTTTAGCCACTGTAAATTAAATAGTTTGCAATGGGCTGATGTAGATTGGCCAGCGCTAAGTATTAACGCATCGGTGAGTTTTAATTATTGCGAGCTCAGTAATAGTTCTTTTTTTGAATTAACTCTCAAAGCCCTCAAACTAACACACTGCTTTGCCAAAAATGTTGATTTTAGACACGCTGATTTAAGCGGTAGTGAATTTACAGGAACAGATTTTCGCGATAGTGAGTTTTTTCAAACTAACTTAACAAAATGTGATTTTGTAGGTGCTAAAGCGTTTAATATAGATTTGAATAATAATATTTTAGCGAATGCTAAGTTTGATCGCTTCGAAGCACTTAATTTGCTTACCAGCCTTAATATAGAGCTGTGTGGTTAATTTAGTTTAATATGGTTACATACCTAGAAGCGACAGCTTAGTTGGGCTTCTAGATACTGCGTGACTGCGTAATTAACGGCTTGGGCCATTTTTATTACGTGCACTGGCAAGTTGTCTTGCGATTTCTAATAACGCTGGTGAAATATCTTCAGCGCCATCTTTAATTAGTTTTGTAACATCACCTGACGAAAACAAACCGTCACGTGGTGATTTAATACCTAACTCACGAACAAAATCCTTCGTTTTACCTGTGCTGCCTGTTTCAATAAACTTAAAAATAATACGTTCATTGTTGTTTTTAGCAGGGGTTTTTAGTGTTTCGATTTCGTCATGTATTGCCGTTAGTTTGTCTTCTAAAATTTCTATACGTTCTTGAATGCTATTGTATGATTTCATTTATTGGATCTTTTACTAAATATATTTAAACAATGGCGGCTATTATCGCATAGTTTGACAATAGAGAATGCAAACCTATAAAGTAAAAGTTATTTTTAATTAAAAACAATAATTTATATAAGTTTGAACATGCAAAAAACACTTAAAAAGCTTTTTATGTTAGGCGCACTAGCTCTAAGTACATCAGTTATAACCACATCAGTAATAGGCGCGACAAGCTATGCAAACGATGGCGTTATAACTGATGAAAGCCGTAATCGCACTATTCCTATCAATATCACACTACCAAGTAACAATGCTAAGTGCACTGAACAAGTAAAATGCCCTGTAGCGTTTATTAACGCAGGTTACAGGATTAGCCATAACGGGTATACGTTTGCCAGTAATGCGTTTAATCAGCGTGGATATTTAACAATAGCCGTTGCACATGAGCTAAAAAGTGACCCTTACTTAAACCGTGAGCAGCCTTACTTAACCACTCGCATGGAAAACTGGCATCGTGGCGTAGTAACGCTTAAGTTTTTAGTTAATGAGCTATCGAGTAAATACCCAGCATACGAATTTACAAAACTCACCTTATTTGGGCACTCAAACGGCGGGGATATTTCCGCATTATATGGCTCTATTTATCCAAACGAAGTTAGCACTATTATTACGCTCGATCATCGCCGCATGTTGATCCCGCGCAATAAAAACATTCGCGTACTTACTCTACGCGGTAGTGATTACCCAGCTGATGCGAATGTGCTGTTAAACGATTCAGAGCTGGATAAGTTTCCTGTTACACAAACACTAATAGAAAAATCGCGTCATAACGATATGTACGATGGCGGGCCAAAATGGCTGGTGGATAGAATGAGTAAAGAAGTAGAGGGATTTTTAGATAGTAAAAATTAGGTTTATAAAAGTTAAATCACAGCGCAGTGTTACCTGCGCTATATTAATTTCACGGCAGTTATTCTACCAGTTCACTTACAATAACTGGGTTATTGTGTAGTGTTTTATGCACTGGGCATTTGTCGGCTATTTCGAGTAAACGCTGGCGTTGTGGCTCTGTTAAGTCGCCACGTAAGGTGATTTTACGGGTAATGGCTTCAAGGTTACCGGTTTTCTCACAATCGTCGCAATCTTTGTTGTAATCGCGAGTGTGATCAAGTTCTACTTTAACATGCTCCAGTGGTAAGTTTTTACGTGTAGCGTACATACGCAGTGTCATGGCCGTACAGGCACCAAGCCCCGCTAATAAGTGATGATACGGATCGGGGCCTAAGTTTTTACCGCCTACTTTTATTGGTTCATCTGCAAGCCAAGTATGATCTTTTGTACTTACGTGCTGAGTAAATACATGGTCTTTTTCTTCAACAAGTACATTTCCACCCGTTAAACTTGCCGTGTATTTAGTTTTGTCGTACTTAACATAACGGTTTGCCCACGTTGCAATTATTTGTGCAGCGTAGTCGGCATCGTTTTTATTTGTTAAAAGGTGATCGGCGTTATCTAGGCTAATAAAGCTTTTAGGATGCTTAGCTGATGCATAAATTTTTTCAGCTTCACTAATATTTACCGTCGCATCAATAGGGGAGTGCATTACTAATAATGCGCGCTTAAGTTTACTTATGTGGCTTTTATCGTACTTGGCTATATCGTCAATAAATTGCTTTTTAATGGTAAATTCACGGCCGGCTAAGTTTACTTTAGCTTCACCTGCTGCGTTAATTTCATCAAGGTGTGCTTCAAAGTTATGCGCTACGTGCTGCGCATCTGACGGTGCACCAATGGTTGTAATAGCCGATACTTCAGGAATATGCTCCGCAGCAGCAAGAACGGCAGCCCCGCCTAAACTGTGGCCAATGAGTAGTTGCGGCGCCGCAAAATGCTCACGTAAATGATTTGCCGCAGATACTAAATCTTGAATGTTTGATGAAAAGTTACTGTTAGCAAAGTCGCCATCGCTATTACCTAAACCGGTAAAGTCGAAACGTAGTACGGCAATGCCTTGTTGTGTTAAAGCTCGGCTAATACGGGTGGCTGCTGCAATGTCTTTACCGCAGGTAAAGCAGTGTGCAAATAGCGCGTAAAACTTAACGTCACCAGAGGGAAGTTCAAGTTGGCCGGCAAGTTCTAAATCGCCGCTTTTAAAAGATACTTTTTGTCGCATGGGGAGCCTTATTTACACAAATAAAATATATTATATTAGTAGACCATATATAAGCACTAAACCTTGCAAATTCAACGTTTTTTTGTAAGTTGATCTTGATCAAGCTAAGTGGCGGTGGCTATGCTTTGCGGACATATGTCCTTATGTTTTTAAGGTCATTTGTCTATCCTCGCATAGCGCTATAATGAAGGCTTTGCTACTTTATCTTAGCTATTTGCTACTATTGAAGCAGTTCACTTCTCACAACCTATTCACTGGAACGTACAATGCAATTACCTACTGTTGATTATAAAGCTCCCGATGCGGCTGCACAATTTGTTGAATCATTAAGAAATACTGGATTTGGCGTTTTAAAAAACCACCCAATCCCACAGTCTTTAGTTGAGTCTATTTACAAAAATTGGCAAGACTTTTTTAACTCAGAGCAAAAGCAGGACTTTTTATTCTCTAAAGAAACTCAAGACGGTTACTTTCCGCCTTCAGTATCTGAAGTAGCGAAAGGCTTTACAATAAAAGACATTAAAGAGTACTTCCATGTGTACCCTAAAGGTCGCGTTCCTGCAGAGCTTGAAGCTGATGTACGTGAATACTACCGTTTAGCAAGTGAATTTGCTGGTACTTTACTAAGCTGGGTGCAGGCTGAATCTCCAGCTGATGTACGTGCTAAGTTTTCGATTGATTTAAAAGACATGATTGCCGGTTCTGAGCAAACATTGTTACGTATTTTACATTATCCGCCAATGACAGGTGATGAAGAGCCAGGTGCTATTCGCGCAGCAGCCCACGGCGATATTAATTTATTGACTGTATTGCCAGCTTCTAATGAGCCTGGTTTACAAGTTCAAAAAACAGATGGCGGTTGGTTAGACGTGCCATGTGATTTTGGCAGCTTAATTATTAATATTGGCGACATGCTACAAGAAGCGTCGGGCGGGTATTTCCCATCGACAATTCACCGTGTAATTAACCCAACGGGCAAAGCATCTACTAAATCGCGTATATCACTGCCGTTATTTTTACACCCGCATCCAGATGTTGTGCTTTCAGAGCGCTACACGGCAGATAGCTACTTGCAAGAACGCCTGCGCGAGTTAGGTGTTAAGTAACTCTTATACTTAGAGTAATTAAGTATAAATATAAAACGGCTTATGGCCGTTTTTTGCATTTTTAAGCAACTTGATCACAGGTTTAATTTTATTAAGCTATGCTCAATTGCTCGCAACGTAAATAATGGCATGCATTCTTAGCTACTACAGGTATAATGCGCGCAACTGGCTAATGTAGCCTAATTTAAAAGAGAGTTTATATGAGTTTTGAAGGTTTAGGTTTATCACAGTCTTTGGTTAATGCGGTTTTAGAAAAGGGCTATGAAACGCCAACGCCGATTCAGGCTCAAGCAATTCCTGCAATTATTGAACGCCGTGATGTTATGGCGGCAGCGCAAACGGGTACTGGTAAAACAGCAGGTTTTACATTACCACTTATTGAACGTTTGTCTTCTGGCCCTAAAGCTAAAAGTAACCACGTACGTGCACTTATTTTAACGCCTACACGTGAGCTTGCTTTGCAAGTAAGCGAAAACGTTGAAGAGTACGCTAAGCATTCGGATGTGAGCTCGTTTGTAGTTTACGGTGGCGTTAAAATTAACCCACAAATGCAGCGTCTTCGTAAAGGTGTTGATATTTTAGTAGCAACGCCGGGTCGTTTAATTGATTTACATAATCAAAATGCCGTTAAGTTTGATAGCGTTGAAGTGCTTGTACTCGATGAAGCTGACCGCATGTTAGACATGGGCTTTATTCACGATATTAAACGCTTAATTGCTAAAATGCCTGCTAAACGTCAAAACTTGATGTTTTCGGCTACATTTTCAGATGAAATTCGTGCATTAGCAAAAGGGTTAATTAATGACCCAGTTGAAATTTCAGTTGCAGCAAAAAATACCACTGCAAAAAGTGTTACTCAGTGCGTTTACGCGGTAGATAAAACACGTAAAACAGCATTGCTAAGCCACTTAATTCGCACTAACGATTGGCAACAAGTATTAGTGTTTAGCCGTACAAAGCACGGTGCTAACCGCTTAGTTAAACAACTTGAACGCGATGACATTGTAGGCGCGGCCATCCATGGTAATAAATCACAAGGCGCACGTGTTAAAGCACTTGATGGTTTTAAAAGTGGTGAAGTACGCGTATTAGTAGCAACAGACATTGTTGCACGTGGCTTAGACATTGTTGAATTACCGCATGTTGTTAACTACGATTTGCCAAATGTATATGAAGATTACGTTCACCGTATTGGCCGTACAGGCCGTGCTGGTGCGTCGGGTCATGCGATTTCGTTTGTAACGGTTGATGATGCTGTTGATTTATACGGTATTGAACGCTTTATTGGTGAGCTTATTCCACGTGCTGAAGAAGACGGTTTTGAGCCTATTAACCCAGTAGCAGAGCGCGCATTAGATGCTCGCCCACTGCCGGCTAAAAAGCCTAAGAAAAAGCAGCCTTTTAATAAGCCTAAATCTGATAGCAGCAAGCCTAACAGCAAAAAGCCGAACAATGGTGGTAATGGTACCGGCCCACGCCGTGGTGGTTCTAAAAAGCCAGCAGCTAAAACAGATGACAGCGCGCAAAACCCATGGGCAAAGCGTGAATCTGTTGGCGGTAATGGCCAACGCCGTCGTCGCACCAATAGCGATTAATCATTATTAGTGATTGCACTAGCGTTTAATTAATTTAGAATTTAGTTAAAGGCAGATACAAAAAACGCGCTCCCTTCTTTAATTAAATAGAAGAAGCGCGTTTTTTATTGTCTGTAATTTGTACTTACTGTATTGCCTGCCTGATTAAATAGTTAATACCCAAGCCGACAAATAAAGTAACACTTACGCTAAGTAATGTGCCGAGCATAACGTACTCGGTAAGTTTTTTATCTTTACTTGCACTTAAATCGCCAAACCTAAATACTGACTTTGCCGCAAGTAAAAAGCCAAGCCCTGCAAATTGATCAAGCAATATAAAGCTCAGCATTAGTACGCGCTCAAGCATACCAATGCTTTGCCCTGCAAGTGGTAAGCTACCAGTACTTGAAAAGTTACTTGTTAAACGCTCTAACATCATTCTTATAAATACGGCGCTGGGACTTAAAATAATTAAATAACCGCATACCACCCACAGTATTTTGGGATCAGTGAGCATATTTTTAATTGCAGCCATAAAGCTACTGTTATCAGTTAACCAAATACTGAGCGCAATAATAACGAGTATGTGCGCTATTTGATCTAGTAAAAAAGGCACCACGCCTTTATCAGAATACGATTTAGCTATATCAATAAAGTAATGGCTCAGCATAATGCTCGCCGTGGCAATTAAAACACTGCTTAGTTGCTGCCACCCGAATGTGTATTCCCACAGGGTAATAATGAGTGCACTTGTTACACCATGCACTAGTACATGAAAATAAAGCTTACTGGCTTTAAAGTGACGGGTATTTCTGTCGTTTACCCAACTCATAGGTTGCCAGTAAAAATCAGCGAGTAAGTGGCCAATAATAAGCGCGACCAGTAAAAGTGAAAATTCCATTATTCACCTCCTTTAATTATATTTTTTATAACGTGTTGTGTGTGCTTAATAAAGCGTTCTATAAGTTGGTAGTGCGCTAAATTTAGTAGTTTGGTTACGTTTTCGCGACTTGTTTTAAGCTCTTTAGCCAGTGCCGCGTGGCTGTTGTCTGGTGATGTTAAATAGACATACAGGGCATTTGCTTGTTTTTGTGTGATTTTAGTGAGCAATACGTCGGCAAAGGCTAAATTAAGATTTAAGCTTTCATCGAGCTGCTGCTCGTTAATATTAAAAACAAAGCGTTGATTGCCTATTTTATCAAGGCCTTGCCCCGAAAGAGTAAAAGCAGAACCGGTTGCTGTTTTTATATCGCTGCGTGGGTTATCTATTTGCCCAAGTGCCAAGCTTTGTCGTAGTTCATAACCTGACGATTTAAGGTGTAAATATACAAGTAAGGCATTTTTAAAAAGGAGCTCAGGATTGTTAACTTGTAACTGAAAGGCATCGCCTCGGTATATATTCCAAAGGGTTTGCTCACCCGAAATGTTTCGCAAACTTTGCTCTAGTTGATAAAGCATGGCATCGTATTGCTGCTTAGGGATTGTTTGCGATTTAATAATATCGCCGCTGATCACACCAATCATAAAAATCTCAAAATGGTTACTTTTTAATATGTAACCAATATTAGTTACATAAGGGTATGTAACTAATTTAGGTTACTTAAATATAAATTGCAAGGTACACTTATTTTATAACGTTACTTTTATTGCTATTAATCCTCACTAGGACACTAAATGACTTTACAAAACGAGCAGCAAAGCACGAAACCACGGGTCGGTATTTTTGTTGATGTGCAAAATATTTATTACACGTGCCGTGAGAGTTACGGGAAAAATTTTGACTACAATGCGTTTTGGCGAATGATGGAGGCGCAATACAATATTGAGTGTGCTTTTGCGTATGCTATTTATCGAGGGGATGAAAAGCAAAATCAGTTTCAGAATATTTTGCGTGCGATTGGTTTTGACGTAAAGCTAAAGCCATTTATTCAACGTCGTGATGGAAGTGCTAAAGGCGATTGGGATGTAGGCATAACAATAGACATGTTAGAGCAGGGTAAAAATCTTGATAAGGTTATTTTGCTCTCTGGCGATGGTGACTTTGCCTTGTTACTTGGGCATTTAAAAAATCAATATAATGTACCGTGCGATGTTTACGGTGCTGACCGGTTAACCGCTGAGGTATTAAAACAAAGCGCTGAGCAATTTCATTTAATTGATAATACTTTGCTACTTTAATAGCAAAAAATAGTTAAAAAAATGCAAGCTAAGTGCCTGCAACATGAGAGATTTTAATACAAAGCCGTAATAGATGAATTAAGCCCTATATAGGCTTTTTTTATTACTGTAATCAATTGGGTTTGCTAAATGATTATGGTAATTTTAAAGCATAACGAGTTACCAAGGACTTACATGCTTCATTACAGCAACATGCCACTAGATAGAGGCTCAAATTTTCGTAAAGACCCATCGTGGCTTAAAGCGCAAATGTCGGCGCAAAGTAAATGGGTTTTAGTTAAAAACAATCAAACCCTATTTATTAAAGATACCCCTAAAGTAAGCTATTTAACGTATCAACAAGTGGCGCATTTAGATTTAACGAGTGCTATTTTTGTTGGTTTAAATAATGCTAAACATGGTGTGTTTGCATTGGATGTATCTGATCTGGATGAAAGAGTACTTACGCCTTTAATAGAGGGCGCTCAATTTTTTGATATTCGCCAATATGGGCCTCAAGTAACCATTAAATATGCCTCAATAGCCGCCCTTGCGAGAGGTTTATGTTATTGGCATGCCACGCACCGTTTTTGTGGGCGCTGCGGTAGTAAAAACCGTTCAGTGGAAGCAGGGCATTCTCGTGTATGTGAAAACGAAAACTGTAAGCATCCTACATTCCCTCGTACCGATCCTGCGGTAATTATGGTTGTTACTAAAGTCTTTGCTGACGGAGTAGAACGCTGTTTATTAGGTCGCCAAGCTGCGTGGCCTATCGGTATGTATTCGTCGCTTGCTGGATTTGTAGACCCAGGGGAGACACTGGAACAAGCTGTTGCACGTGAAGTTAAAGAAGAGGCAGGTATAGAGGTTGATAACGTACGTTATGTTGCATCTCAGCCTTGGCCGTTCCCATCGTCCATTATGCTTGGTTTTTTTGCACAGGCGACATCTGAACAAATTAACGTAGATAAAGAAGAGCTAGACGATGCAAAATGGTTTAGCCGTGAAGACTTAGAGCAATTTGGTAATTGGCACGAAGACGGCGAGCATTTAAAGCTGCCTAGAACCGATTCTATCTCTCGTTATTTAATTGAGCATTGGCGCACAAACCCTTAAGGATTAACAATGTCGAGTAAAAGTAATAAAAACACTCAGCTGGTATCATCAGGGCGAAAAAAAGCCTATACACATGGCGTAGTCAATCCCGTTGTACAGCGTGCATCTACCATTGTATTTGATACTGTAGCCGATTTAAAAGAAGCAGCTAAAACCCGTGGCGATAAAACGTTATTTTATGGGCGCCGAGGAACAACAACACACTTTGCGCTACAAGAAGCGATTACAGAACTTGAAGGCGGCGAAGGGTGTGCATTGTACCCTTGTGGCGCTGCGGCGATCAGCCAAGTATTTTTATCGTTTTTAAAAACCGGTGATCATATTTTAATGGTTGATAACGTATACGAACCAACTCGCGATTTTTGCGATAAAATTTTAGTGGGGCTGGGTATTACAACAACCTATTACCCGCCAACCATTGGCGCAGGTATTAAAGATTACATTCAGCCAAATACTAAAGTGTTGTTTTTAGAATCTCCAGGCTCTATTACGATGGAAGTGCAAGATGTGCCCGCTATGGTAAAAGTAGCCAATGAGCACAACGTAATGACCATGCTTGATAATACCTACGGTAACGGTCTGCATTATCGCCCGTTAGAGCACGGTGTTGATATTAGTATTCAAGCTGCAACAAAGTATATTGTTGGCCATTCAGACGTGATGATGGGGGTGGCTGTTGCTAATAAAAAGTATTGGCCAACCTTGCGCGAAAACTCATACTTACTAGGGCAATGTACCAGTGCCGATGATGCGTATTTAGCACTTAGAGGCCTGCGTACAATGGGTGTGCGTTTAAATCAACATGAAAAAGCAGCAATAGAAGTAGCTAAATGGCTCGAGCAACATGAGCTTGTTGATCATATTCGACACCCTGCATTTGAAAGCTGCCCAGGGCATGAGTTTTTTAAACGTGACTTTGATGGCAGTAATGGGTTGTTTTCATTTGTTATGAAAACCGGCAATCAAAAAGCGATTGATGCCTTTTTAGATAGCCTTGAGCATATCAAAATGGGCTTTTCATGGGGCGGTTTTGAAAGTTTGGTAACGGCTAATTTAACTATGAAAGGGCTACGTTCAAATACAGGTTGGGATTTAGGCCCGGTTATTCGCCTGCATATTGGCCTTGAAGATGTTGAAGATTTAATTAGCGATTTAAGCCAAGCACTTGAGGTTTATAAGCAGCATTTATAATATATATCGCAATTTATGCTGTTACATTTAAATGTATTGTTACAAAGCTCACCATAGGTGGGCTTTTTTTTGCTGGTAATTCAAGGTGTTTACACTTAGTGTGGATAAATACACAGAAAATAAAAAGTCATTAAGGATAGTCAATGGCAACACTATTACCGATAAACGTAGGGCGATTAACGCAAATAGCGGGATTTGAGCTTGTACGTATGTTTTTAACTAAACGTGGACTTATTGCATTAGCTGCCTTTGCATTGGTTTGGCTAATCATACTGCGCTACCCAATAGGACAAGCAGTAGGCATTGTAAGTGCGCCCGATTTTGAGCAAATAGCCCGTGATATATCAGGATCTATTGGTTTAAGTAAGTTATTAGATTGGCCTGAGGCCGAATTTGCTATGTACTGGTTAATAGCCCTGTATAGCTTTCCCGTTTTTGGTTTATTTATTTGTAGCGATCAAACAGTAGGCGACAGAGAGCGTGGCACACTGAGGTTTTTATCACTGCGCTCCACTCGCTTTGAAATACTGTTTGGCCGTTTTTTAGGGCAGCTAGCGGTATTAGCCTGCTTAGTGGGCATTACTCTTGTGGCTACGCTCGCTGTACTAGGGTTTAGAGATCCAAGTTTACTGGCTGGTGGTTTTGCCCGTGCACTTTCTATATTTTTAATATTAGTGATTACTCTGTGCCCATTTGTAGCACTTATGACGTTAATAAATACTTTTGCTCGCTCATCGCGCTTATCTATTGTATTGGCTATTTTATATTTTGCAGCAGGCGGTATTGTAGTTGGTATATTGCAATGGCAAATACCCGCATTAGGCTTGCTTGATTATTTATTTCCGGGTGTGCAAATAGAGTTATTAGCGGGGCAAAATTTACCATTATTAAGCGCTGTTGCTATTCCCCTTGTGCAAACTGCGGTGCTACTAAGCGTTGCTCAACGTATTTTTGCAAGGAGCTCACTATGAGACCATTAATTACAGCTAGCGGTTTGAGTAAATCGTATGGTGCAAAACTTGCGCTTAATAATGTGGACTTTGAAATTAACAAAGGCGCGCCAGTGGCGCTTGTTGGGCCAAATGGTGCGGGTAAAACTACCTTATTTAGTTTGTTGTGCGGCTATATAGCGCCAAGTAAAGGCAGCCTTGAAATATTAGGGCATAAACCAGGTAGTGCTGCTTTATTTAATAAAGTAAGTGCATTACCGCAAGATGCACAACTTGACCCTCGTTTTAATATAGACAAGCAACTCGCCTTTTATGCAAAACTACAAGGTATGGGGGCAAAGCAAAGCCAAACTGAGGCGCTACGTGTACTTGATTTAGTTGGCTTAAAAGAAATTGCAAAGCAGCGTGCCGGTGACTTATCGCACGGTATGCGCAAGCGCGTTACGATAGCGCAAGCACTTATTGGTTCACCACAAATTGTAATGCTTGATGAAGCAACCGCAGGGCTTGATCCGATTCATGCCAGAGAAGTACGTGAGCTAGTATCTGAATTAAGTGAGCAGGCTACATTTATTTTAAGCTCTCACGATTTAACTGAGCTTGAGCGACTATGCTCACAGGTACTTCATTTAGATAAAGGCGTACTAAGCGAGCACCAAACAAAAACTAATAATACCGATAAACACTTTTATACATTAATGCTAAGCGAGGCTTATCAAAATGTTGAGCAACAGCTTCAAGCAATTGCAGGGGTGAGCCGGGTGTATATGAGCCAACATAAAGAATATGTAGTTGAGTATCAGCCAACAGGTGAGCCGCTTGATATTGCACTGCTGAGTTTTTGTCATCAGCACAATTGGAAGTACAGGCAGTTAGTTAATGGTCACACATTAGAGAATCAAATATTTAAACAGGAGAAAGTATAATGGGTTTACTTAGCGGACTTATGGGTAATGCAAGCGAAGTTGACGATTCTGATTTAGAGAAAATCCTCGCCAATACATTAATTGACGGTGAACAAGTAGAAAAGGCATATAAAGTAGTACGTGATATGTTTATTTTTACTAATAAGCGCTTAATCTTAATTGATAAGCAAGGTATGACCGGTTCTAAAATGGAAATGGTGAGTGTTGCTTACTCTAAAATAACCAAATTTAGTAAAGAGAGCGCAGGGCATTTTGACTTAGATGCCGAGCTAAAAATATGGGTTGGCTCAGATCCAACACCAATTAGTAAAGAGTTTAAGTCTGGCGATAATATTAACGATGTTTACCGTATTATTAGCCAACACGCGCTTTAATACGGTACATGTTTTAAGTAGTTGTTGACTAGATGTTGCAACTACTTTAATTTTACAGTTTACAACACATCCTTACAATTAACTTAATAAATACAACTGGTTAGTTAAGTTTTCATTCAGTTTCCTAACGTTAGCATGTGCCTCGACTTTAGCAATACAGCTAGAGCATAAAAAGCAATGTACATAGGGAAGTCTTACAATGAAAAAATTAGCAGTTATTATTTCGAGCATTTTATTATCTAGCACTGCGGCTGCTGCAGACAGCTATAATTCAATTAGTAACCTAAGCTACAAAAATAGCGATAACAACGATACTGTTGCTGTAGATTCTATTTACTATTTATCTCCTAAAAAAACTTTAGGCCCGTACGATCAGTTTGAATACATCAATAAACAAACTAACGTATATGGTGGCTACGCTGATGACGACTCTGATGATGTTACAAAAGTTGGCGGCGAATACTTTATTAATGAGTTTGTTGTTGGTGCATCTTACGAGAATACAGACCTAGATTCAGGCTCTAACCGTGAGCTTTATAAACTGACGGGTGGTTACTTTTTCAACCCTGATTTACTTGCAAAAGTAACACTAGTTGAAAACAAAGACGGCGATGATTACGCATTATTTGATTTAGCTTACAACTACATGCTTAACAGCACAGATTACGTAGGTGTTACACTTACATCAGACGACGACTTTGATTACCGCGCAGTTGCGGCTAAATACTTTATTGATTTACAGCAAGGTAACTACCTAACATTTGAAGGTAAATACGAAAGTATTGATGATGCAGAAAACCAATGGGTAGCAGAAACTAACTACTACTTCTCAAAAGCAACATCTGTATTTGCTAACTACAATAAGCAAGATACTTATAGCTTTGGTGCTCAACACTTCATCAATAAAAATATTGGTGTAAAGGTGGGTTACGAAAACAACGCTGATGATTCTGATAACGATGCGTACTTTGCTAACATGCGTTTTCAGTTTTAATTAAGTCCCGTACTTAGTTAATACAAAAGTAATATTAAAAAGCCCGCTAAATTTAGCGGGCTTTGTCGTTTTTGTACAAGTGCATTACTTTATTACCAGCCGCAGTTGCGACCTTCGTTTTGTTTATCTAAATATGTTTGTAATGGTGCAAAGTAATCGAGCATTGCTGTTGCATCCATTTGCGGCTTACCTGTTACAGTTTCAAGCGCTTCTTGCCAAGGGCGAGATGAACCCATTTCAAGCATAGCGTTTAGCCTATCCCCTGCTTCTTTTGAATTATAAATAGAGCAGCGATGAATGGCTTTATCGTTACCGGCAATTTCACATAAGCTGCGATGAAACTCAAATTGTAAAATATGCGCTAAAAAGTAACGTGTATAAGGCGTGTTACCCGGAACGTGGTACTTAGCACCCGGATCAAAGTCGTTTTCGCTACGTGCGATAGGAGCTTGCACTCCTTGGTATTTTTCACGTAGTTCCCACCAAGCTTTATTGTAGTTCTCTGGGGCTACTTCACCTGAAAATACCTGCCAGCGCCACTGATCAACCATTAAGCTAAACGGTACAAAGGCGACTTTATCAAGTGCCATTTTCATCAACAAACCGATATCTTTAGATTCATCAGGTACTTGTTCAAGTAAGCCGATTTGTTTTAAGTAACCCGGTGTAACCGATAAGGCAATGGTGTCTCCAATGGCTTCATGAAAACCATCGTTTGCACTTTCTTGATAAAATAAAGGTTGTTTATTATAAGCGCGTTGATAAAAGTTATGACCTAATTCATGGTGAATAACTGAAAACTCTTCGCCTGTGCGCTGAATACACATTTTAATGCGTAAATCGTCTTTACTATCGATATTCCATGCTGATGCATGACACTGCACATCTCTGTCTTTTGGTTTTACAAACAATGAACGCTCGTAAAATGTCTCTGGTAGTGCGTCAAAACCCATTGATGTAAAAAAGTTTTCTGCCCCTTTGACCATTTTAAGTTCGTCGTAATTATTTTGAGCTAATAACTCGGTTACGTCGTAACCCGGATCGGCGTTTTCTGGTGCAACTACATCGTAAATATTACCCCATGCTTGCGCCCACATATTACCAAGTAAGTGCGCTGGTATAGGCTGATCTTGAGGTACTTTGTCGGTGCCATACTTTTCACCTAACTTTGCGCGAACATGGCAGTGTAGCGAGTTATACAGTGGTTTAACTTGGCCCCAAATACGGTCAAGCTCGGTGGTGAAGTCATCAGCAGGCATATCGTATTTACTGCGCCACATAGCGCCCGTATCGGCATAACCAAGCTCTTTTGCACCTTCGTTGGTAAGTGCTACTTGTTGCTCGTAAAGTGAGCGCATAGGTTTTGATATTTGACGCCAGCCTTGCCATAAATCAAGCAGTTCGTTGTAATCTCGGCTGGTGGCCATTTTTGAAGTCATGTCGCCAAGGCTTAAACAGCTGCCGTCTTCTTTACAGTATTTACCTTTACCGTATAGCCCGCCAAGCTCTGCGACAATTTGTGAAAGTTGCGCTGTTTTATCAGCGTCTTGTGGGGCAGGAAGTGTAAGTGCGAGTTTTAGTTTATCAAGTTTACGGCGAGCATCGTAATCAAGCTCTAGTTCATCATATTTTGCAGCTTCATTGGCTAAACGCACGACTGTTTCGGTCATTTTACGGTTAACTTCAGCCGATAGAGCCGACGTATCATGAGTAATAAAGTTTGCGTAAATCCATTCTGCACGGCTCGATTCTAAATAAAGTGCACTTAGTTCTTTTTCTGTGTTTGTTATAAATGTTTTTGCAACTTTAGCTGTTACAGCTTTTTTAGTGTGTGCTGAATCGGTAGTGTCTATCGTTACTTCTGCATCGCAGGCCGTTAAAGCAAGAGTACTTGCTACCATTAAGGCGCTCATACTTAGTTTAAATCGAAAGGGGGTCATGCTATTCCTTTAATTTATTGTTATTAAAACGTTGATAATAGCAGTGATGTTTAAAACAATAAAATGGATGTGTTAAGGCTCACGACTCGTCGTGCAATGATTGTATTTAAATTAAGATGGGTCATAATTAAGTTACTATTTTCATTCAATGTGTAAGGAATGTGCGCATGTTAATATTTATAATATTGCTGGTCGTGGTGGTGGTTATTTTTGCGGTTAAAGATATTCGCCTAAACTTGATTAGTCGTCCTACGTTTAAAATGTTCAAAAAGGTGCTTCCGCCATTATCGCAAACAGAGCGAGAGGCGATGGAAGCAGGTGATGTTTGGTGGGATGGTGAGTTATTTAGTGGTAACCCAGATTGGCAAAAACTGCACCGCTTTCCTAAACCAGAGCTTAGCGATAAAGAAAACGAATTTATGACTAACCAAGTAGAAACCTTATTGGGGATGCTTGATGATTATCAAATTGTACAAAAAGACAAAGACTTACCAAAAGAAGTGTGGGATTACCTAAAAACAGAAGGTTTTTTTGCGCTGATCATTCCTGAAAAATTTGGCGGTCGTGAGTTCTCGGCAATTGCTAATTCAACGATAGTGTCAAAAATTTCGACTAAAAGCTTAACAGCCGCAGTCACTGTTATGGTGCCTAATAGCTTAGGTCCAGGTGAGTTACTTCTTCACTATGGTACTAAAGAGCAGCAAGATCGTTGGCTGCCAAGTTTAGCTGATGGTACAGATGTTCCTTGTTTTGCACTAACGGGTCCAGAGGCGGGCTCTGATGCTGGCAGCATTCCTGATTCAGGCGTTGTGTGTATGGGTGAGCACAATGGCGAGCAAGTAATGGGCCTGCGTTTAAATTGGTCAAAACGTTACATTACGCTTGCACCAGTGGCTACTGTACTCGGCTTAGCATTTAAAATGTATGATCCAGACGCTTTATTAGGTGATAAAAAAGAGCTAGGTATAACGTGTGCGCTTATACCAACCGATCATCCGGGTGTTGAAACGGGTGAGCGTCATTATCCGCTTAACATGGCCTTTATGAATGGTACCACTTACGGTAAAGGTGTATTTATACCACTGGATTGGATCATTGGTGGACAAGAGTGTGCAGGGCGTGGCTGGAGAATGCTTGTTGAGTGTTTAAGTGCAGGGCGTGGAATATCACTACCAGCATTAAGTGCAGCAACTGGGCATTTAGCTTCAAAAATGACATCGGCATATGCCATGGTACGCCAGCAGTTTGGTGTATCTATAGGGCAATTTGAAGGCGTGCAAGAGGCACTTGCGCGTATTGGTGGTTTAACTTACACACTTGAGTCGTGTAGATTAATGACCGCAGGTGCGATTGATTTAAAATTAAGCCCGTCGGTTGTAACAGCGATTGCTAAATACCATATGACTGAAATGGGTCGTACGGTAATGAATGATGCAATGGATATTCATTCAGGTAAAGGAATTCAAGTAGGGCCTAATAACTATTTGGCGCATGGCTATATGGGGATTCCAGTATCAATTACAGTAGAAGGCGCGAATATTTTAACGCGTAATTTAATGATATTTGGTCAAGGTGCAACGCGCTGCCACCCATTTGTTTTAAAAGAAATGGAAGCCGCTGCAATGGAAGATGACGACGCAGCACTTGAACAATTTGATGGTTTATTAATGAACCATATATTATTTGCAGCAAGTAATGCAGGCATGGCATTTGTGCATGGCTTAACACGTAGCTACTTTGCTAAAGCGCCTGTAGGTGGTGAGACGGCTATTTATTATAAACAACTGAGTAGAATGAGCCGAGGCTTAGCTATTTGTACAGACGTTGCAATGTTAATGCTTGGCGGTGAGCTCAAACGTAAAGAAATGATATCAGCGCGTTTGGGTGATGTATTAAGTCATTTGTACTTAGCATCAACTGTTTTAAAACGTTATGAAGATGAAGGGCGCCAACAAGCGGATTTACCATTTGTAAAATATGCAATTGAGAACTCATTATTTGAAATTGGCCAAGCGTTTAATGGCTTCTTTAAAAACTTTTCAAACCCGGTTGTTAATTTTATCCTTAAACGTATCGTGTTCCCGCTTGGAAACCATTACCACAGACCAAGTGATGAAATAGCACAAAGTATTTGCGAGCGTATGACTCAACCTGGTGTATTTAGAAACCGCTTAACGCATTTATGTTATGTAGATGAAAATGCAGGTACAGGGGTCATGGAAAGCGCATTTTTAGCTATGCATGATATGCAAGCGCAGTTTAAAGACTTAAAACAATGGCAGCGTAAGGGCAGTGTGCCTGCAACGCTTGATATTGAAGGTGCTATAAATTATGCGCTTGAAAATAAGTTGTTAGAGCAAACGGATGCTGATGCAATGCATCATGCTAATAAGCTACGTAAGAAAGCCATTGCAGTTGATAACTTTCAACCTGGTGAGCTGTAGCGCACTACTTTAAATACTAACTCAAGCATGATCAAAAAGGCCTTACAAATGTAAGGCCTTTTTATGTGTAATTCATTTCTTTTAACGAGCGTAAGGGTCGGCAACAATTTTATCAATGTACCATTTCCCCTTTTTACGAAGCATTTTTACGCTGCGCATTTCGTCAATTTTATCACCATTTAAATAGCCGGTAAAAATAAGGTTTATTTTGGCATTATCACCGTATTGCTCACGGACGCTCATATTGGTCATATCAACTTCAATGGTTACTTCATCGTATTGCATATTTACTAAGTTACGGGAAAACTGTTTAGCAGTACCGTAGGATTTCATTATGCGTGTAAGGTTGGGTGTTGCCATGGTGCTGGCTTTTTGAAGGTCTTGCTGGTTATAAAGCGCATCAAAATAAGCGGTTGCTGTATCGCCAGGAGTGTCGCCAAGTGTTTTGGTATCGTCACCGCAGGCTGATAAAAATAAACAGAGAACCAAACTTAATAAACTCGTGATTTTTTTCATATTAATTATTATTAATTAGTTTTTTTAAAGTGTGTGGTTTATCTATGAAGATGTAAAGGTATGGGGGGCAATAAATAGAAAATTGGATAATAAATAATAAAAAAGGATGCCTAAAGCATCCTTTTAAAATTTTAGAATTGCTTATTGCACTAGCTCTTGTTCACTAAACTCTTCATCAAACATTGGGCTTGATAAGTAACGCTCAGTTGCACTAGGTAGGATAACAACAATATTTTTATCTGCGTTTTCAGGTTTTTCAGCAATTCGCTTAGCTGCAACAACCGCTGCACCTGACGAAATACCGACTAAAATACCTTCTTTTTTCATTAACTGATGCGCCATTGCAATTGCATCTTCGTTAGATACAAGCTCAGCTGCATCAATCAAATCCATATCCAGATT
Organism: Pseudoalteromonas sp. 5Ae-yellow; assembly: GCF_014077565.1. Lineage (NCBI taxonomy): Bacteria > Pseudomonadati > Pseudomonadota > Gammaproteobacteria > Alteromonadales > Pseudoalteromonadaceae > Pseudoalteromonas > Pseudoalteromonas sp. 5Ae-yellow. The sequence goes on along the minus strand of NZ_JACGWD010000024.1, from coordinate 10,632 downwards.
ACCAGGAATGAAGCCTGCACCAATACCTTGGATTTTATGAGGACCTGGTTTAATTTCTTCACCGGCAAGCGTTTGGCTAATAACTGGAGAGTTAGTTGGCTCTACTGCAATAGACTTAACGTTTAAACCTTTTTCTGTTTTAAGGTAACGACTAACACCTGTAATAGTACCACCAGTGCCAACACCGGCTACAAAAAAGTCTACTTTACCGTCAAGCGCATCGTAAATTTCTGGGCCTGTTGTTTCAAAGTGAATTTTAGGGTTTGCAGGATTTTCAAATTGTTGTAATAAAATATACTTATCAGGTGCGGTTGCTTGAATTTCTTTTGCTTTTTCGATTGCGCCATTCATACCTTTAGCACCGTCGGTAAGTACTAGGTTTGCACCTAGTGCTTTTAATAGCTTGCGACGTTCTAGGCTCATAGTGTTTGGCATAGTAAGTGTTAACTTGTAACCACGAGCAGCTGCAACAAATGCAAGTGCAATACCAGTGTTACCTGATGTTGGCTCAATAAGTTCTTTACCTTCAACAAGCTGACCTGACTTTTCAGCTTCCCAAATCATTGATGCACCAATACGGCATTTGATACTAAAGCTTGGATTACGAGATTCAACTTTAGCGTATACATTCCCACCCGTAACACGATTAAGTTTTACTAGCGGCGTATTACCAATAGTTAGTGAGTTATCTTCAAAAATAGTAGACATAATGTTCCTTTGGATACAATCTGATCAACGTGCTAATAGCCTTTGCTACTAACTATACATACACACTTTACTGTGAGTTTAAAAAAACTAAAGTAAAGTTTGGCTATAACATATATTTATTGGGCTTATAACCAGTCGAAATAAAAATCAATTATTAACGGTGCTTTAGTTATTGTAGGTGCGGGCTTAATTTGAGATTTAAAGAGTAAAAACTCGTTTAGTAAAAAAATGTTCAAAAGAGCTCTAGATTAAGCTGTATTTGTTCGTTATTTGTGCATATAAATGTAACTTGAATAGTTTTATCACACAATGCGTCTAAAACATGATAAAAACACGTATCTAAATTCAATTAAGCAATCACAATGAAGTTAATCTTAAAATTAATTGCCGGTATTGTGGCCGGTATTTTGGTCGGACTCTACGTACCTATCACTGGTGTTGAACTTTTATTCACAGTAAAAGAGCTAATTGGTCAAATTATCTCCTTTACCATCCCTCTTATCATTTTGTTTTTTATTGCATCGGGTATTGCTGGCCTACCAAAAGGGTCTGGTCACTTACTTGGTAAAACAGTCGGGTTTGCTTACAGCTCTACCATTATTGCAGGTACGCTTGCATTTTTATTAGTAAGTGCTGTAATACCTTTTTTAAGTGGTGGCATTACTTTTGAAGCTGAAGTTGCAACTGAAATTGGCAGTTTTATTGATTTAGAAATTCCACCTCTGATGGGTGTAATGACCGCATTAGTGACTGCTTTTGTATTTGGTATAGGCATGAGCCAATTAGAACTTGATACACTTAAAAAGGTGTCTGATCAGGGGCGAGATGTAATTGACGGGTTATTATCAAAAGTAATTATACCTGCTTTACCATTTTACATTGCTGGCGTATTTGCCGAAATGACGGTAGCGGGCACTGTGGTTGATACATTGCAAACATTTGGTGTAGTACTAGTTGCTGCGCTTGTTATGCATTGGTTATGGTTAAGCGTTTTATATATAGCGACAGGTATATTGTTAAAACGTAATCCAATCGAATTAGTTAAAAATATGCTCCCAGCTTACTTTACTGCGTTAGGTACTATGTCGAGTGCAGCAACTATTCCAGTATCGCTACAATCAAGTAAGGCAAATAATGTTAAAGAAGATGTAGCTAATTTTACTGTGCCGCTTTGCGCGACTATTCACTTATCTGGCTCAACTATAACAATAGTAACCTGTGCAATGGCTGTTATGTTTTTATCGCCAAGCATGGAAGTTCCTTCATTAATGGGTATGCTGCCATTTATTATGATGTTAGGTGTAGTAATGATTGCAGCTCCAGGTGCTCCAGGTGGTGCAGTCATGTCGGCGCTTGGTTTATTAACAAGCATGCTTGGGTTTAATGAAGGTGCTGTAGCATTAATGATTGCACTTTATTTAGCACAAGATAGCTTTGGTACTGCGTGTAATGTAACGGGTGATGGTATCATTGCGTTATGGGTTGACAGATTTAGCGAAAAATCGTCAGCTTAAACTATTAGAGCGAGGCAATAATATTAATTATTGTTTCGCTTTATGTATGTTACTGTGGCAAATTAATTTAATTAAATTGCATATTGTTAGGTAAGTGAGGATGTTCCATTGATTAATGTACTTTTAGTTGATGACCATGAACTTGTACGAACAGGAATCAAGCGTATTCTTGATGACGTACGAGGGTTTAAAGTAATTGGCGAAGCTAAAACTGGCGAAGAGGCTGTACAGTTTTGTCGTCAGCATGCGCCAAACATAGTATTAATGGATATGAATATGCCAGGCATGGGCGGATTAGAAGCGACTAAAAAGATTTGTCGTTACTGTCCTGATGTAAAAATTATTGTGCTTACTGTTAATTGTGAGGATCCGTTTCCGAGCAAGGTAATGCAAATTGGCGCGCATGGCTTTTTAACTAAAGGTGCAGGCTCTGACGAAATGGTTCGTGCAATTCGTTGCGTTCATGCTGGTCAGCGTTATATTGCCCCTGAAATTGCACAGCAGATAGCACTTGCGCAAGTGACAGGCCGTACCGATGAAAACCCTTTTCAGAGTTTATCTGAGCGAGAGCTGCAAATTATGCTTATGATCACCAAAGGTGAAAAAGCACAAGATATAGCAGAGCGTTTAAATCTAAGCTCTAAAACAGTAAATAGCTATCGCTACCGTATGTTTGAAAAGTTAAATGTAGGTGGCGATGTTGAGCTTACCCATTTAGCTATTCGTCATAAAATGATTGATATAGACGTTTCGTACTAACTATAATTTATGTCTGAATTTGATCACGTACATTTTCTCAAAACGCTATCAAGCGAGCCGGGTGTATACCGAATGCTTGATAGTGACAGCCAAGTTATTTATGTTGGTAAAGCCAAGCACTTAAAAAAACGTGTAAGTAGTTACTTTAGAAGTAATATTACCGATAGCAAAACACGCGTTTTAGTGAGTAATATTAGTGACATTGAAGTCACTCTCACCAATACTGAAACCGAAGCGCTGCTGCTTGAAAATAACCTAATAAAAAAATATCAGCCTCGCTACAACATATTATTGCGCGACGATAAGTCGTACCCCTATATTTTACTAACTAGCCATAAACACCCACGTTTAGCGTTTCATCGTGGCAGTCGTAAAATTAAAGGCGAGTACTTTGGGCCTTTCCCAAGCGCAGGAGCGGTATCTGAAAGCTTGCGCTTAATGCAAAAAATATTTCCTGTTCGTCAATGTGAAGATGCTTATTACCGCGCAAGAAGTCGCCCGTGTCTGCAATATCAACTTAAACGTTGCTCAGCTCCCTGTGTAAATAAAGTAACGGATGATGATTACAGCGAGCAGGTTGATTATGTTCGTAAATTTTTAACAGGTAAATCTCACGAAGTTATTGCTGATTTAATAAAAAAAATGGAAGCAGCCAGCCTGCAGCTAAACTTTGAATTAGCGGCAAAAGTTCGCGACCAAATAATGCTACTTCGTAAAATGCAGGAGCAACAGTCTATTTCTGGTAACTTTGCAGAAATGGATGTTGTCGGTTTTGCGCATTTAAACGGGTTAAACGGTATTCATTTATTAATGATCCGCGATCATAAAGTGCTGGGTAGTAAAACCTATTTTCCAAAAGTACCTAAAGATTCGAGTGAACAAGAAATATTGACCTCATTTTTAGGACAATACTATTTAGCGCCAGGTGCAACAGGGCGTATTGCAAAAGAAATCATATTACCGTTTGAAATAGAAGAAAGCGCGGCGCTCGGCGAAGCACTCTCACAAATAAGTGAACGTAAAGTAACTCTTAAAGTTGTCACTCGGGGTGAGCGTGCGCAATACCTACAACTGGCCAATAAAAATGCATTAAACAGTATTGCGGTTAAACAAAGTACCCAAGACTCTATTAATAAACGTTATGCACAATTAAAAGCAACACTGCGACTTGACGATATTACCCGAATGGAGTGTTTTGATATAAGCCACACCATGGGGGAGAACACCGTTGCAAGTTGTGTTGTATTTGACTCACAAGGCCCAAATACAAAAGAGTATAGGCGCTACAACGTAACAGGTATAACTGGTGGCGATGATTATGCTGCAATGGAATTTGCACTTAACAAACGCTATAACAAGTTAGTAGACGAAGACAAAATTCCAGACGTTATCTTTATTGATGGTGGTAAGGGGCAGTTAGGGCGCGCTGAGCAGTATTTTTCTAATTGGCCGCACACAAAAATGCCTTTATTAGTAGGTGTTGCAAAAGGAACGAGTCGCAAACCCGGGCTTGAAACACTATTGATTGACGGTGGACGCAAAACCATTCCGATGGATTCAGATGCACCTGCGCTTCATTTGATTCAGCATATACGTGATGAGTCTCACCGTTTTGCAATTGCTGGGCATCGTAATAAACGACAAAAACAACGAACACAATCACTATTAGAAGAAATAAATGGAGTAGGTTCTAAGCGTCGCCAAACATTATTAAAATATTTAGGGGGCATGCAAGGTGTAAAAGCTGCTAATATAGAACAGTTAAAGAAAGTTCCTGGGATCAGCCCTGACATGGCTGAGAAGATATTTAACCATTTGCATGACAAGGGCTAGCCCTTCATGCGAATATAGCCAAAAAGACATATCCAAGTAGTTATGTGGAATATTCCAAACACACTTACAACATTTAGACTTTTTCTTATCCCCGTTTTTTTGGTGATATTTTATTTGCCTTATAGCTGGGCATTTTTTGCTGCCGCCTTTATTTTTTGGCTTGCATCAATCACCGATATACTAGACGGTTATTTAGCAAGAAAGCTTGAGCAATCAACCCCTTTTGGTGCTTTTCTAGATCCTGTTGCTGATAAAGTAATGGTATGTGCGGCACTTGTAGCGTTATCTGATCAGTACCAGTCAATGTACATGACTATACCTGCTCTTATTATAATAAGCCGTGAAATTATAATATCTGCACTTCGTGAATGGATGGCAGAGCAGGGTAAGCGTGGTAATGTCGCTGTATCAAACATGGGTAAAATTAAGACGGCTGCACAAATGTTAGCCATTATCGGTTTGATTTGGCAATATGATACATGGATGAACTATTTAAGTTTTGGACTACTGTACATTGCAACCTTTTTAACCTTGAGTTCTATGATGCAATATTTACGTGCAGCATGGGGTGAATTGACTAAAAATTAACTCTAAATGTATAATAACGCACCGTTTTAGATAAAAAACAAGCAAACAGTTCAAAACTAGCATTTTTTGTATTGACGCGTTTAATAATCTCTGTAGAATGCGTCCGTGTTGAGAGGGCATAGCCCCCGAGATAAACAAAATGGTAATTAATCAGTTACCTGAATGTTCACATAAATCATCATGTGCTAATTCAAATAACTGATAAATAAAATGCGGTACTAGCTCAGTTGGTAGAGCGCGACCTTGCCAAGGTCGAGGTCACGAGTTCGAGCCTCGTGTACCGCTCCAAGTTTATCTTAAGGTTAATACCCCGTACTGGGGCGGAATGGCAGAGTGGCCATGCACCGGATTGCAAATCCGTCTACCTCGGTTCGACTCCGGGTTCCGCCTCCATTTCAACACTCCACACGCTTTAATTAGCAAACTCGATGCCCGAGTGGTGGAATTGGTAGACACAAGGGATTTAAAATCCCTCGACTAACAAGTCGTGCCGGTTCAAGTCCGGCCTCGGGCACCACTATGTGGTTTAATTGCATTACCAAGTGTAATTTATAAAATGATTAATTTAGAATTAATATGATGCGGTACTAGCTCAGTTGGTAGAGCGCGACCTTGCCAAGGTCGAGGTCACGAGTTCGAGCCTCGTGTACCGCTCCATATTAGTTTTATCCACTTGCTTTTAATAGCAAACTCGATGCCCGAGTGGTGGAATTGGTAGACACAAGGGATTTAAAATCCCTCGACTAACAAGTCGTGCCGGTTCAAGTCCGGCCTCGGGCACCACTTTAAATTATTTTACCAAGATAATTTAAAGTTAATAAAACAGTATTTTGCGGTACTAGCTCAGTTGGTAGAGCGCGACCTTGCCAAGGTCGAGGTCACGAGTTCGAGCCTCGTGTACCGCTCCAAATTATTTGGATACATTTAGGCGGAATGGCAGAGTGGCCATGCACCGGATTGCAAATCCGTTTACCTCGGTTCGACTCCGGGTTCCGCCTCCATATAATTTACTCCACACGCTTTAATTAGCAAACTCGATGCCCGAGTGGTGGAATTGGTAGACACAAGGGATTTAAAATCCCTCGACTAACAAGTCGTGCCGGTTCAAGTCCGGCCTCGGGCACCATTTTTACTAAAATCCTCAGATAAAATTCATTTAAATTCTAAATCACTTCTATTTTTAAAATATTCAAAAATTATCCTTATTTAGATTCCCAATCTTATTTTTAATACCTACTTACCTTTAATATCTATTTTTTTAATATCTTAAAGTTTCATCATCATACATTTATAAAGCTGCCAGTTTGTATTTAACCGTTAATGCTTTTATCCAATCTGGTTAAATTAACTGAATTGGTATAATTAGTTGTGAATAAGAGCACCTGTTAATAACAAAGAAAAAATCAGAACGCTGGCAATTCAATTTTCTTGGCAATTACTCCTGCACCTATGTTTTAGTAAATCAAATGCTTTTAATTCTGCTAACGTAAGGTTTGCTCTCTAAAAATAGCTAAGTTTTAACGAGGGGTGGCATTAATGAATGTAATAGAAGTGCGGTGTCTAAAATAAATTTAAGATAGGAGTATAAGAAATGCGTTTAGTACTTAGTTATACGAATTGCTAATGTTTTATAAGCGACCCTTGAGGATCGCTTATAAAGGATAAATTGTTATTGCAGTTTACTCTGAGCTTTGTAAATTGGATACTCGCTCAACAAGCCTTGAATAAGCGCAATACACATTAAAATAAGTACTATTGAAAACGGCAAAGCTGTAGTAACTACGCCCGACTGAAGCGCTTGCAATGCTTGCGAGCCACCAACCCAAAGCAATACTGCTGCAATCACACCTTCGACTGTAGCCCAAAATATACGTTGTGGCACTGGTGCATCTATTTTACCGCCCGCAGTTATACCATCTATTACAAGCGATCCTGAATCAGACGACGTTATAAAAAATACCAAAACGAGTGCTATAGAAATAATAGAAATAAAACTTGAAAGTGGTAACTGCTCGTATACCTGAAATAAAGTCACTGAGATATCAGTTAAACCATTTTGTCCAAGTGGGCCAACTTTATCTATAACTTGTGTAATTGCCATATTTCCGAATACCCCCATCCAAACCAAACTAAGAAGCGTTGGTAGGCCAATGACGACGAGTAAAAACTCGCGTACAGTGCGCCCCTTTGAAACTCGAGCAATAAACATCCCAACAAACGGCGACCATGATATCCACCATGCCCAATAAAACACAGTCCAAGAGTGCATCCAATCTTCATCGGGTCTATTAAAAGGATTGCTTAAAGTTACAAAGTGTTCTGCGTACGCCCCAAGGGTAAACCAAACAGCAGTAATTGCATCAGAGAAAGTAAGGGCAATAACAACTAATAATAAAATAAATGCACAAATTAAATTAACATTGCTCAGTACTTTAACACCGCCCTCAATACCTCTAATAACAGAGAAAATTGCAATACACGTTACTAAACCAATAACAGATATTTGAAAAGCAGTCCCATAATCAGTGCCTAACAGATAATTTATCCCGCTGGTAGCTTGTTGAGCGCCAAGGCCTAGCGATGTAGCTAAACCAAATAAAGTAGACAGTACAGCGAGTATATCGATGATATGACCAAGCCACCCCCAGGCACGATCACCAAATAATGGATAAAAAACAGAACGTATAGATAAAGGAAGGCCTTTATTAAATGCAAAAAAAGCCAAGCTTAATCCAACAACAGCGTAAATCGCCCACCCATGTAAACCCCAGTGGTACATGGTTGCACCCAAAGCTAATGAGTGTGCTTGCGGTGAGTTTGGCTCAACGCCCATAGGGATATGATACCAACCAGTATAATATGCAGTTGGCTCAGCAACTCCCCAAAACAGTAAGCCAATACCCATTCCTGCTGCAAACAGCATTGAAAGCCACGACATATAGCCATGTTCTGGACGAGCTTTTACGCCGCCTAAACGAATTTTACCCAAAGGAGAGAATGCTAAAATAACGCAAAATATTACAAAAGCATTGGCTAGTAACATAAAGTAACTATCAAATTGATTAATTATGGCGTCTTTAGTCGAGGTTAGTGCATCACGGGTAACGGTAGGGTCAAAAACTAGGGTAAGTATTACAAATAAAACAACTAAGAAAGCGCTTATGCCAAATACTGGGTTATGGATATCAAATCCCCACTTTTGTACATTATCTTGCCCAACTTGGTAATCAGTAGTGTCTATACTGTATTTTTTTGTTATGTCATCCATCGGGTCTCCTTTTTATAGATAACTTAATTCAAATATCCTACGTAATTAAATATAAAATAGTTTTAAAATTAATATAACTTTTTATTTATAAGAAATGAGATGGTTAAGCGTAATATTTGTTATTTTTAGAACTAAAAAAGCGAGCCGTAGCTCGCTGTTTATTGTTTATTTCCAGGCCTCGGGATCGACCTCTTTAGCAAGTTTAGGATGTTTACTCTTATCAAAGGTAGGTATTAGGCCTTTCTTGCGTTGCTCGTTATAATCTTTAGAAAGCCATACAACAACACCTGAAAGCATAAATAACGCTATAACGTTTACAATAGCCATCAAACCCATTGATATATCTGCCAGCGTCCAAATTAAACCAAGCTCACCAACAGCGCCAAACATCACCATACCTAAAACAACAAGTCTAAAGATAAACATACCTTTATTAGAGTTGTGCTCTAAAAACATTAAATTTGTTTCAGCGTAAGAGTAATTAGCCACAATAGAAGTAAAAGCAAAAAACAATATAGCAATGGCAATAAAGTAAGTACCCCAGTCGCCGACATGTTCTTGTAATGCTGCTTGTGTAAGTTCAATCCCCATAACACCAGATTCAGGTATTAATTGCTGCGATAGTAAAATAAGAGAAGCAGTCGCTGTACAAATAACAATAGTATCAATAAATACACCTAGCATTTGCACATAACCTTGTGATGCTGGATGAGGCGGGTAAGGTGTAGCAGTAGCTGCGGCATTAGCTGCACTACCCATACCTGCTTCGTTTGAGAATAAGCCACGCTTTATACCTTGGATCATAGCTTGTGTAACACCATAACCAATTGCACCTGCACCAGCTTGTTCAATACCAAAAGCACTCTTTATAATAAGGGCGAGTACATCCGGGAGTGCAGTAAAGTTAATAGCACATACATAAAGAGCCACTAACAAGTAAGCTAATGCCATAAATGGCACAACCATTTCGGCAAAACGAGAAATCGTTTTCAAACCACCAAAAATAATAATACCAGAGCCAATAACCAAGCAAATGCCTACTATATACTTAGGTACATCAAACGCTACTTCAAATGCTGCAGCAATAGAGTTTGACTGTACGGCGTTAAATACCAAACCAAAGGCTAAAATTAAGCATAGCGAGAATAAAGTTCCCATCCAGCGTTTACCTAAACCGTTTTGCATATAATAAGCAGGGCCACCTCTAAAATTGCCTTCAACATCCTTTGTTTTATAAGCCTGAGCTAAAGTACTTTCAGCAAAGCTTGTAGCCATACCTATTAATGCAATAAGCCACATCCAAAAAATAGCACCCGGACCACCTAGGTATAAGGCAACAGCAACACCAGCCATATTGCCTGTACCAACGCGGGCAGCTAACGAAGTACAAAAAGCCTGAAAGGATGAAATTTCGTTATCGGCACATTTACGAGAGCCAAACATAACTTTGAACATATGTGGAAATTGCACAAACTGAATAAAGCCTAGTCGAAAAGTAAAGAAGAGGCCTGCTGCTATTAATAAGTAGACGAGAACTTGGCCCCATAGAAGGGCACTTATACTGTTTATTATGTCTGTCATGGATACTGCCTAAATACATGAGTTAAAAAAGTGACCGCAACTTATCACATCAGGTTAAAAGTGTTTAGTTTTAAAGTTCAAAAGCAGAGTTATCAACAGGGTTTTGTGGGTAACTTGTGCTTATCATGTGTGCTTGCTTGGGGCTTAATTTTAATTACTATTTTGTGTAAATAACGCTTGCGTAAAATTCGCCGCTCCCTATAATGCGACCCCACTGAGACGGGAAACGCCGAAGCATAGCAAGGCAGCAACTACTCAGAGAGTTAAATAAAACTTCGGTTTTAAATCTTCCAAAAGAAAGTTTAAAACAAAGTGTTGACTCGAAAAATAAAGGGTGTATTATTCGCATCCCTTGAGACGCTAAAGCGACTCAAAACGTTC
>NZ_JACGWD010000036.1:0-44016 GCF_014077565.1 Pseudoalteromonas sp. 5Ae-yellow | reverse complement strand
TACATCAAGGTCAGAAGTAATAATCTTCACTAAAAGACCGTATATATGACAGCAAACCTGTCCCTGCTATCGTTGAATGACACCTTGCAATACTGGAGGAGACCATATATGAACTCTGGATAATAAACCTATCTCAAGCAGTTATTTTCAGCGCTAACTACGTTGAATTTACTTGCAATAGGCTAACTATTGACGCGTAAGTTCGCCTTGTTTTCACTGAAAATCTCTGGCTAGAGAAAAATAAATTTAAATATCTGAACCAGAGTTCAGGTAGTTTGTTTTTCGTTCACTACTAACTGCATTTGTTCATTAACCCAAGCTAGCGCTTCATGATAGGCATCGGGAACTTTTTCTCCTAGGTTTAGCTCTTTCGTTAGTTCGTTTGCATCTGACCAGTTTGCTTGTTCGTAGTATTTAACTAAGTTTAAATATTTTGCTAGCAAGCCTTCATCGTTTAATAGCGCTGCTTTTATATCATTAGAAAGTGGAAGCTTTTTCATGACGCTTTCCATACTCTCATCTAAAATAGCATCCATTAGCGACATCATACCGGTTAAAAATGCCATGCCGGTATCTTTAAACTGCCCATGGGATATAGCGAGCAATTCAGCAAATCGAGCGCGCGTAAGCGATAGCCTAATTAGCTCTACAGGTTTGTCTGCTGATACTTGTGCTGCAAACAGTAGTGACAATAGCTTTTTAATTTCATTGGCGCCAAGCACTATAAGAGCTTGCTTAATGGTACTTATTTCTGCGCGTCTTGCAAATGCGGCAGAATTTGAATACCTAAGTAATTTATAAGATAGGTTTACATCACGTTCAAACACATCAGTGATTTTCTTAAGATCCATATCAACACTTGATGTTTCGTAAAGTAATTCAGCTAATGCCATTTCTGATGGTGGTAGAGCCTTACTTTGTACCATTTCAGGTTTTGAGAAGAAAAATCCTTGGAAATAATCAAACCCAAGCTCTAAAGCTTGTTGGTAAATTTCATAGGTTTCTACTTTTTCGGCAAGTAACTTAATATGTGAGTGCGGTTTTAAATCGTTTAGAACCGTTTTTATTGTATCTATATCGGATGCTAAAAAGTCTATTTTAATAATATCAATAAATGGGTAAAAATGACGCCATACAGGTTGATGAATATAGTCATCAAGAGCAATAGTGTAACCTTTATCTTTTAAATCTTTAACGATAGCTAATAAACGCTTACCAGGCTGGATAGTTTCAAGTATTTCTACAACTATAGTGTCTTTACCTAGTAGTGTAGGGTAACCCTTTGATAGTGTTTCTAGGGTGAAGTTTATATAGGCAGGTTTATTGTCGGTTAAATCTTCTAAACCAAAATTAAACTGGCTACCCTCTATAAGTCGTGTTGTTGCTTCGTCACCATCTATATCGGGGAATACGTTATCAACGCCATCGCGAAATAAAAGCTCATATCCGATGAGTTTTTTATCTCTGTCTAAAATTGGTTGGCGTGCAGCGTAAAAATACATAAATAGTTCCGTAAGATTAATGTAATTAGTTATTGTAATAATATATGGCAAAAGACTCAAAATAGCATTACGTATATTTGCTAGATTAATAAATTATCATTATAAATTAAGGTGTTTCTTCTATTTAATTTATTATATTTTACCAATTCGCTTTAAAATTATTCAACATGAGTATTTTTGTATCAGCTGGAAGCAACAAGTTGGAGATTTTATTGTTAGGCATGATATAGTCAGCGAGAATGGTTTTTATCCTAATAGTGTCTTTATTATAATATTTTAAGAGTCAATATTCGGATCAAGAGCCTGTTATTAATAATTATGCGGAGGCTAATTTGGAAACAGGAATGATTATTTCACTAGCATTATATTTTGTTGTAATGTTAGGTATCGGACTATATGCATATAAGCAATCTACTGGCGATGTATCAGGTTACATGTTAGGTGGACGAAATCTATCACCAAGTGTTGCTGCACTATCTGCAGGTGCATCTGACATGAGTGGCTGGATTTTAATGGGCCTACCTGGTGCGATGTTTGTTACTGGTTTTAGTAGTACATGGATAGCAATTGGTTTGGTGATTGGTGCTTGGTTAAATTACCTGTTAGTTGCACCTAGATTACGTGTGTACACTGAAAAAGCAAATGACTCTATAACAATCCCAGATTACTTCTCAAATCGCTTCAATGATAAGTCAAACTTATTACGTGTTGTATCAGCTGTTGTGATTATAGTCTTCTTTACTCTTTACACGTCATCTGGTGTTGTAGCCGGCGGAAAATTGTTTGAAAGCTCATTTGGTTTAAGTTATGAAGTGGGTTTATACATTACAACGGGTGTTGTTGTTTTATACACTTTGTTTGGTGGTTTTTTAGCGGTTAGCTTAACTGATTTCGTGCAAGGTTGTATCATGTTCATCGCACTGATTCTAGTGCCTACTGTTGCATACTCTTTACTTGAACAACCTCTGGAATCTACTTTACATAGTGTAAATCCAGATATGCTTAACTGGATTGGAGCAGGCTCTGCATTAGGTATTATTTCTGCAATGGCATGGGGTTTAGGTTATTTTGGTCAACCACATATCATCGTTCGTTTTATGTCGGTACGTAGTGTTAAGGATATGCCTAAAGCTCGCCGTATTGGTATGACATGGATGATTGTTGCTGCCCTTGGTGCTGTTGGTACTGGTATATTTGGTGCTGCTTATACTTATGAAAATAATATTGTAGTTGAAGATCCTGAAACGATTTTCCTAATTCTTTCTGAGTTATTGTTTCACCCACTTATTGCTGGCTTTTTACTAGCTGCAATTTTGGCTGCTATTATGAGTACTATCTCATCGCAATTGCTAGTAAGCTCAAGTTCATTGACTGAAGATTTATATAAAACATTTTTACGTAAAGATGCTAGCGACTTTGAATTAGTTACTGTTGGTCGAATTAGCGTTGCATTTGTTGCCCTGTTTGCAATTTATTTAGCGTACGATAGAGATAGCTCTATTTTAGACCTAGTAAGTAATGCATGGGCAGGCTTTGGTGCTGCTTTTGGACCACTTGTATTGTTTAGTCTTTATTGGAAACGTATGAATTTTGCTGGCGCCTTATCTGGTATGTTAGTAGGTGCGTTTACAGTGCTTGTTTGGATTTATGGTCCGTTTACTATTAATGGTGAAAGTTTAAGTAGCTTTATGTATGAAATAGTACCTGGCTTTATTTTAGCGAGTATCGCAATTGTTGTTGTTAGCTTAGTAACAAAAGAGCCAGAGCAAAACATCACTGCTTTATTTGATGAAGTAGAAAAAGAGCTTTAAATAGCAATTACTATTCATTTTAAAATGAGTAGTAAGTAATACCAATCCGCGATAAGACTTAATCATTTTGCGGTGCTAAACGTGTTGTTACCGGCGTTAAAAAATTATCATTTAGAACAACTAAATATCAAATTTTTTGCCTAGCTATCAACACGTTTTTCCATCCTCAAAATAGATCACTTAATTAAGCGAATTGGTATAATAAAAAAGGGAGCAACTAAGTTGCTCCCTTTTTTATTTAGTTTGTCCCGTCCGAGGAGAGGGCAATCTACGAGTTAACTTGCTTTTTTATCGTTGTTATCTTCAATTGATGCAACGTTATCTGACTTTTTACTTTTTGCTGGCGCTTTGGTAACAACTGGATCTTTGCCGCCCTTTAATATGGTCATAAAGTCATCTTTGCTTTTCGCTATTTCTAATGCAAGTGATTCAATTTGTTGCTCACTAAGCGGTACGTCTACCTTTTCTAGCATTAGCTCAAGTGATTCTGCTATATCGAGCATCTTGTCATAAGCATCAGCTTCTTTTTTGGTAGTAAACGTCATACGCTCGACTCCGTTTCGTTCTACAACATATTTAACAACAACAGCCATGATTTCTCCTGCAAAATTGCTTGGCACCGTGGTTTGTAAAAACCATTAGATTACTGTTTTTATGTACAGTAATGGTTTGGGCGTAAATTTGCAAGCGCGAAGTATTAATTTTTAGGTGTCTTAAATTTGACAAAAAACGGTAACTTTACTTTAGTTAAGCAATCACTTTGTTGTACCAGCTGCATTTTCAGGATTTCGGATCATAGTGATAATGCGTTTAGGTACACTTTAAGTGATGAGCTTTTCAGTTCCTTACTTTTTGGTTTTCCTGAGCAACATTCCAAATTAAGAAAAGAAGAATAGGGACAAGTTTGATGAAAACGTTAAAAAATTTATTCATAATAAGCTTATTATGCTTACTACCTGCAACTACCGTATATGCACAACTATCGGAAGTAACTAAGCAAATGCCTCAAGTTGAGACAATTAGTATAAATAATGCTGATGCAGATATGCTTGCTAAGCTACCGGGTATAGGTAAGAAAAAAGCGCAGGCAATTGTGGATTACCGTGAAGAAAACGGCGAATTTAAAAGCGTTAGTGATTTATCGCAAGTTAAAGGAATTGGTAAAAAACTATTAGCCAAATTAGAGGGGAAAATTTCACTTTAATAGCAGTAGATAACAATCAGGGCGCTATGCGCCCTGATTAAATTGTTTTAATGCATCGCTTAAGTGTTTTTTAGCAAAGTTGATTTCAATAGGTGTTGTTAAAAGTGGGTAGCAAAGTCCGCCGAGTATCAAAAACGGGATTAATATCCAACCTTTAAATACCGTGAATATTAAAAATAGTGGACTTAGTAATATTAATTTAATAATACTTAGTAACACTTTATCAGTTGGCGATAACATACTTAAAGAAAGTGCTATTACGTCTTGGCGCTTGCGTACCTTTAGGTGCTTAAGCTCATCTAATTGGCTTGAAAAAAATGTAAACATATCAAATCGACTTTTTAATTAATAAACGGCCAATAACTATAATAAATAGTGTTAGTGAGAAAATCCCAAATATAATTTCCATCCAAGCAGGCATGCTCAAACCAACAAATTGCCAATCTATATTTCCACAATCCCCGGTCGCCTGAAAAAAGCTAGGTATCCATTCATGTAACGGCATAAACGATGGGAAGTTTGGTTCAAACTCACAGCTAAATGCAAAAGGGTCTGTGGTGGTTTGCATATCAATATGCTCGCGAGCAATTAAATATCCCCAAACACTCGATACACCCCAAATTACATACGCTAATATACGAACTGCTTTGCTCTGTGGTTTAGTCGAACCTACGATTCCTGCGCCTAATAGACCCAGTACGGCTGTTCGTTGATATATGCACATTATGCAAGGCGCCAATCCCATTTGGTATTGAAAGAAAAGGGCGGTCACTTCAAGTAAAAAAACGATAGCTGTAAATAAAAGCCACGGGGTACGTTGGGTGGGTAATTGCGCAAGCCAGTTCATAAAAATTCCGCGTTTAAATAAGACGTTAGATTATGACCTAGGATAATGTATGCGGCAACAAAAAGGAAAAAAAAGCTACCGAAGTCGCTTTTTATAAGATGAAATTATTGATCACTCAATGCAGCCTCAGCAGAGGCTACATGACGCTCTACTTAGTTCCCATTGATACATAAGCTTAGTTATATCGCTTACTTATACAACATTGGTACATTGCCTAATCAATTCTTTAAAGTTGCGGTTAGAACACTCTGTTGCATAGGTGTTCCTTTTTAATGTACTTATGTGTTTTAAGTTGATTCAGTTAGGTATGGTGTAAATAAAATATCAATAATTACAATGTACCTACAATGAATATTGCTCTGTATATTTATACATTGTAGCGATATTAGAGAAACCTAAATTTTATTATTTATTAATCTTTAATTTCTACTCATTTGCTTATTAATATACCTGACTTTACTTGTTAGTTATGCTTCGTCTGGTACAATCAGTCAGTTATTCGTGTAAAACGATGAGTGTTGATTAATTCGAGTGGGAACTGGATGAGAATTTTTAAAGCGAAAAGCCCAGCAGGATTTGCTGAAGAATATATAGTTGAATCTATTTGGAACGGCGATTTCCCTCCAGGTTCAATTCTACCTGCCGAGCGAGAACTTTCAGAGTTAATTGGTGTAACAAGAACGACCTTGAGAGAAGTATTACAGCGTTTAGCACGTGATGGTTGGTTAACAATTCAGCATGGTAAACCAACAAAAGTAAATAACTTTTGGGAGACGTCTGGCTTAAATATTCTTGAAACACTAGCGCGCTTAGATGAAGACAAGATGCCAGAGCTGACAGATCAGCTTTTATCTGCACGTACTAATATTAGTGCTATTTATACACGTGCTGCAATTAAGTTAAATCCTGAACGTGTAATTGAAATTTTATCACAAAGTCATGAGCTAGAAGATACTGCGCAGGCATTTGCTGACTACGATTACAAAGTTCATCACGAATTAGCCGTTGCGGGTAATAACCGTATTTATGTATTAATACTCAACGGTTTTAGAGGTTTTTATTCAAAGATTGGTTGTCATTACTTCTCTGATGCTGGAACTCGTGAACTTGCTCGTCAGTTTTATAAAGATTTAACAATCTTGGCAGAAAATAAAGAGCACGATGGTGCTATTTCGATGATGCGTAAATACGGTCATCAAACAGGTGAGATTTGGCAAAAAATCCGAGGTGATATGCCCTCAGATATAATGGATTAAATCTAAACGAGAAACCTGCATTTGCAGGTTTTTTTGTACCTGTAAAAATTAATACCACATTATATGAATTTTTAAACAATTTAATGTATTAACCTTTCTTCAGTAACGTCAAAAGTTCTATCTAATTACAACGCAATTTACACTTCAAAATAGACCTATTATTCAAGCAGATTAATGCAAGTTGTAAGTGTTCGTTATTTTCGATTGCTCACATCGTTAAATGCGATTGTTCTTTTGTAGTGAATAACTTTAAAATGACAGTTAATTATATGTGTGCGCTATTGGTTTTTAATTTTTAGCGCCCATATAAGTACCAGCATTGCGAAAGCAATTGAAAACAAACTCAAAATATTTGGAGAATAAAATGGGTGTATTAGTAGGCCGCCAGGCACCAGACTTTACCGCTGCAGCTGTTCTTGGTAACGGTGAAATTGTAGATAGCTATAACCTTCATGAAACAATTAAAGGTAAAAAAGCAGTTATCTTCTTTTATCCACTAGATTTCACGTTTGTATGTCCTTCTGAACTTATTGCATTTGATAAGCGTTTTGAAGAGTTTCAAAAGCGTGGCGTAGAAGTAATTGGTGTTTCTATCGATTCACAATTCTCACATAACGCATGGCGTAACACTGCTGTTGCAGACGGCGGTATTGGTAAAGTTCAATACGCACTAGTTGCAGATGTTAAACACGAAATTTGTAAAGCGTATGACGTTGAACATCCAGAAGCGGGTGTTGCATTTCGTGGTTCATTCTTAATCGACGAAGAAGGCAATGTACGTCACCAAGTAGTGAACGATTTACCACTAGGTCGTAACATCGACGAAATGCTTCGCATGGTTGACGCGCTAGCGTTCCACACTGAACACGGTGAAGTATGTCCTGCTGGTTGGACTGAAGGTAAAAAAGGTATGGACGCAAGCCCTGAAGGCGTTGCTAAGTTCTTATCTGAAAACGAAGGCGAGCTATAATTTAGCCCTTAGTTTTAAATAAAAAAACCGCCAATTGGCGGTTTTTTTGTGTCGTTTATTTAGAAAGAAAAGCTTACTTTAGTGTACAAGTAGCGGCCACGAGGATTATGCACAGCTGATGCATAACCGTATAAATCGCCATCGCCATCACCAATTGCAAATGGTGGCTCTTCATCAAATAAGTTATTAACACCTAAAGATATTTTAGCTGACTCAGTAATACGGTACGACGTTTGTAAATCAACAAGCGTTTGTGAGTCAATCATACGTGAAGTATTACTATCAAAGTCTAAATTGCCATCAAAGTCGATATCAGGCGTATCTTCAAATTCGCCTACATAACTGATATTTATATTGGTGTTAAACTCACCAATTTCCCAGTTGGTTGAGAAAATAAAGCGATGCTCTGGGTAACCATATTCACCCGTGTAATCACGACCATCTTTTTCAAACTTATCCTGATATGCCCACTCTAAATTAAATTTAAGTAAACCTAAGTCATCAAGAGAGTGGTTATAGTTTGCTGAAACATCAACACCAGATACTTCTTGCGATGATAAATTTTTAAATGTGCTGTGTATTTTTTGTATTGTGCCTAAGCTTGCACCGCCTGTAGGGGCTAAACGGACACATACGGTACTATTTTGGTTACCACATTCTGCAGCATAAATAGGACCAAATTCTTCTTCGTCGATTTTATTATCTTGAGTAATACTCCATACATCAACACTTAAACCAAACTCAGCTGTAGGTGCCCAGATAACGCCCACGTTCCATGATTCTGACTCTTCTGCTTGTAAATCAGGGTTACCAGAGAACTCAATGTTGTAATCAAGTGCTTGGCAATCTAATCCTGTTTGTTCACAGCGCTGTGTATCAACAAAAAATTGGCTTTTTTGTGATGGACCTAAGCCTATTTGCGCTAACGAAGGCGCTCTAAAGCCTTGCGCCCAAGAACCACGAACCGTTACTTTATCAGTCGGTGCCCAGCGCAGAGCTATTTTTGGATTTGTTGTTGTACCAAAGTCGCTATAATCATCGTAACGACCGGCTAATTGCAGTTCGAGGTTTTCAGCAAGTGGGATTGAGAACTCAACATATGCAGCGTATTGTTCACGATCAGCAGAAGCTGATACTGATTCAGTACCAAATATTAAGCCACGTTGAAATTGATCATCAGGGATATCATTTACATCTTCTTCACGGTACTCAATACCGGCGGCCATCATTACAGCTTCGCCACCAAAACTAAACGCTTCACCTGTAATGTTAGCGTCAAAAGAGGTCATATGAGACTCACCACGACGCACTAAGCTGGTTGTGATTCTGTCAATTACAGCTGGGTCGTTATATGTGCCGCCAAATGGGTTATATCTGCCAGCATCAATTTCTTGTTGTAGAAAGTCAGTGCGTACCCAGCCTTGTGTACGATCGCCTGTTTGTAGTGATTTACTGCGACCTTTTTGTACCGCTGTCTCCCAGCTCCAATCGTTTATTTCGCCTTTCAACCCTGCAACGAAGCGTAAGGTGTCTGATTCAATGTCCCATTGGCGAGCGCCTGCATCTACTGTACGGTAACGTCCAATTTGAATGTCTTCACCAAATGGATTGTTTGGATGATTAGCGGGTACCGTAAGGCCTGCATCTTCATCAAGTGGTGTTGGTGCACCTGCCGCGACAGAGCTATTATGCTGAACAGCCATTTCTAAAAAGCCAGTAATACCGTTATCAAAGCGGTATTCAAATTGTGAAATAGCGCCTACACGCTCCGATGCTGGGGCAACATATCCATATGGGCCGTAATCAAATAAACAGCTACCACTTGAAGTTGCATTTTCAGCAGGACAGGCTGGGTCGATTGTTTTAACGTCATCGACAATAAAGTAGCCTGGGAAACCACGAGATGAACGGAAATCTTCACCACCATAAGGTGCTTGGTTTGCAGTGCCAAGGCTGCCCATTTCATCAGAAGAAAGAGATGTGTTTTTAAAGTAATCGATAATAACAGATGCACTACTTTTTTCGCTTGTTGTACCCCAAACTAGGCTTGCTGTTGTTTCTTCATAATTTGGACCATCTGTACCGCCATAGCCTAGGTTAATCTCAACACCATCAATATCTTTCTTTAAGATAACGTTCACTACACCCGCTACTGCATCTGAGCCATAGATAGCTGAAGCGCCATCTTTTAGTATGTCGATACGCTCAATAGCAGAAACAGGAATACTGTTAATATCTACAAATGAGTTGGTGATACCTTCAGCAAAGGCACTAATTGATACACGGCGACCATTAATTAGTACCAGTGTTGCATCGGCTCCTAAGCCACGTAAGCTTACTGCAGCTGAACCGTTAGCGGTTGAATCTTGGTTGTTACCACGAGTAGAGAAAGTACCGCTACCTGCTACAGGCATTCTTTCGAGGAGTTGCTGTAAATTATCGTAACCCATGTTTTCGATTTCAGCTCTACCGATTGATTGTACCGGAGAAGGCCCTTCAATATCAGTTCGCTTAATACGAGAACCAGTAACCTGAATTCGCTCTACTTTTTTAGCTTCTTCTGCTGCGTAGGCTGTTGTTGTAAAACCTGCTGATAATGCGAGTGTTGCGCCCACAATAATGCTTGGTGTAAATGCAGTTGATTGCTTCATCCTTAAGTCCTTGTTGATATATTGTAAAATTATTTGCTTAACAAGCGCGGGTATTAATATCATGTAACTTAAGTGTTAGCAATTAGCTTAATTTGTGATTTAAGTATTAGTTACAATGCTTTTTTGTGGGTTTTATGACCTTATTTATACTTTTTTTTCTAGGTGAAACTAAGCGTGAATAGGACATAGAGTTAATAATTATTATATAGCTAGATGAAGCCATGTGTGGAATAGCTAGTGATAGAAATAATTTGTAATAATTTATTTCTATAAATTAAAACTTATGTTTGTTTTTCTGCTTTTAATTTATTCAATTATGTAATACCAATTCGCAGTAATACTTAATCAATTTGAGGGGTTAAAGTTGATGCTAAAGGCATTGGAATTTTCTGATTTACGACTGCTAGATACCGGAGGTGGGGTAATGCAGGAGTAATTGCTGATAATGGCTAAGTAATATCAACCTGCATAAATCTTTGATCAATTTAACGAATTAAATTGCACTATAACGTCGTTAAAAATTTTTTATTTAGAACAACTAGATATAAAAATTTTTGCCTAGTTCTAGCGTAATTTTCTTAACGTTAAATAGACCCCATATATAAGCAGATTGGTATAACAAGTTTTGTCTTGTTATCGACACTATTTTCTTATCTCATAATAGATTACTTAGTTAAGCGAATTGGTATTTTTTGAGTTTTTATATAGGTGAAATTAAAAACGCCTAATAAATTAGGCGTTTTTATTTATGCTTTATGCTTCATTAAGCGTTCTTTTTCACGCGACCAGTCTTTATCTTTACCGTCTTCGCGTTTGTCGTGTAATTTCTTACCTTTTGCCAAATGAAACTCAAGTTTTACCCAGCATTTTTTCCAGTACATCGCTGTAGCTATTAAAGAATAGCCATCGCGCTCTGTAGCACCGAATAAACGGTCAAGTTCGCGTCTGCTTAATAGCAATTTACGATAACGTAGCGGGTCGCAAATTACATGGGTCGATGCACTGATAAGTGGCTGAATTTGACTGCCAAGTAAAAATGCTTCGCCATTTTTAAGGTGAATATAAGTTTCTGTGATATTTACTTTACCAGCTCGGATACTTTTAACTTCCCAGCCTTGTAGTTCAACACCCGCTTCAAACTTATCGTGTAAAAAATACTCATGTCGCGCTTTTTTGTTTAGCGCGATGGTATTACTTGTCGATTTTGATGAATTTTTCTTAGCCATAGTGCCCTATAATATACGTAATGTGAGATGTTTTACATCGATTTTTTTAATAATGCTTTTAAAAATTTAGCTTTAATTTAAGCAGCATGAAAATTTGGGGAAACGCGCAAAGCTTGCTAAAATTCGCCCACACAGTTGGGAGTGAGTATGCCACAAATAGAAAAAAGTGCGCTGGTTATGTACAGCACTAAAGAGATGTTTGATCTAGTTAATGATGTAGAAGCTTATTCACAGTTTTTACCAAATTGCTCAGACTCAAAAATTGTTTCACAGCACGATAATAACATGACCGCGAGTTTAGAAATATCTAAGGCGGGTATAAAAAAGTGGTTTACCACCGAAAACACCTTTGTTGATGAGCAAACCGTGTTACTGCGCCTTGTTGATGGTCCGTTTAAGACGTTAAAAGGGCGCTGGCATTTTCAAGAGCTTGACGCCAAAGCATGTAAGGTTCATTTGCACCTAGAGTTTGAATTTTCAAGTAAGTTAATAGAGCTTGCCTTTGGAAAGATTTTTAACGATGTAGCAAAAAATATGGTGAGTGCATTTACTCAACGTGCAAAACAGGTTTATGGAGCGCGAGTATGATTAATGTTGAAGTGGTCTTTGCATTACCGACCACGGCCACGTGTTTATCAATTGAAGTGCCACAAGGGACTACAGTCGAGCAAGCTGTTATTCAGTCAGGTATTATAGAAAAGTGCCCAGAAATAGATGCCACATCGCTAACGTTAGGTGTGTGGAATCGAACTGTAAAAGCTAACTATGAATTAAAAGACGGTGACCGTATAGAAATATACCGTCCACTAATTGCAGATCCTAAAGATGCCCGCAGAAAACGTGCAGAAAAAGCAAAAGAAGAGGGGCGTGCAAATAAAATAACGGGTGGTCGCCCACTCGAGAAGTAATACCAATCGGCATAAACTTCGAACAATTTAACAGATTAAATCACACGCTAACGTCGTTTAAAATGGTAAAAGCTTTTTAAGTAAACCAATAAAAAAGGTGAGCCATGCTCACCTTTTTTACTACCTGAGACGTTTATTGCTCTAGCGGTGTAGTAAAGTTTTCAGGTTGGTCATAATCACCTGAGATTGAAACTAACTTTTCATTTTCAAAGTTAATTACTAACTCTTTATTTTGTTCGTTTTTACGGCCTTTATTAAAGCTGTAAATATAGCGCCAAGTATTGTTATCAAAGGCGTCCTCGGCAATAGGTCTACCTAATACATAAACAACTTGCTCTCGGGTCATATTTACACGAAGTTTTTCAACATCCGATTGCTCTAAAAAGTTGCCTTGTGGGATGTTAATTCGGTATACCCAGCTAGAGCAACCTGCTGCTGAGCTAAGTGTTAAAGCGACGATAAGCCAAAGAGAAAAAGTTTTTAACGACTGCATTGTTAGTTGTGATCCTTATTTTTTATAATCTGCATGATACCGATTAGTCACTGAAGGTAAAACCCTTTTAAGCAATTGTTTTATGTTAAGGGCGTTAAGGTAATGTTTTGACCACTGATAATGAAAAAAGTTTACAGCATATTGAAACGAATATTTTAAAAACTGAGTCTACTTGGTTTTTATATATAGTTGAAACACGATTTGGTCATTGGTACACAGGGATCACGACTAATGTTGAAAAACGCTTTGCAACTCATCAGGCTGGTAAAGGAGCTAAAAACCTTAGAGGAAAAGGGCCTCTTTTACTTATCCATCAACAACAAGTAGGTAATAAAAGTGAAGCAAGTAAGCTTGAGTATCAATTAAAAAAGCTTCCTAGAGCTAAAAAGGAAGCGTACGTTTTAGCGTTTAATAGCGGCGATAGTGAAAACACTTAGTTTGTATAAATTAAGCATATTAGCTATGAGCAAAAACTATCTTCGAATATAGTTTTTGCTCATAGCTGGCGTGTAATATTAGAGTCGCTTAGCGATGCTTTTCAAAGGTAGCTACAAGTGCATCAAGGGTTTGTGCGCTGTTTGCTAAGTCTCGAATAGCTTGCTCTGTATTGATTTGTTCGCTCATTGCTTTATCGCTAATTTCGCTAATCTGCTCAATATTACGACTTACATCGGCAACCACATTACTTTGCTGCTCAGTTGCAGTCGCTATGAGCGTAGCCATATCGTTTATCTCATTTGCTGTTTCGGTTATTGTATCAAGTAATTCAACAGAGCTTTGCATAGCACCAACGCTTTGCTGAGCTTTATCTTTCGATTGACCAATATCGTTAACTACATCGTCAGATATTCTTGTAAGCTCTTCAATCATAGATTGAATTTCGGTGGTTGATTGCGATGTACGGTTTGCCAGTGCACGTACTTCATCAGCAACAACAGCAAAGCCGCGTCCGTGTTCACCTGCGCGAGCAGATTCAATTGCAGCATTTAAAGCAAGTAGATTAGTTTGATCCGATATGCCTCTAATTGAGTCAACAATACTTGCAATATCAACCGTTTTTTTAGAAAGCAAAGTAACTTGCTCTGTTATGCCATCAATATCGCTGGCAAGGGCTGATATAGTTGCTTGGCTTTGGAGTACTTGTTTGTGACTTTGAATGGTGTTTTCGCGGCTGTTATCGGTTAACTTAGCTGTATTTGCTGCGCTTTGCGCTATTTCTTGTACTGTGGCGCCCATTTCGTTGATTGCTGCTGCGACAGATATTGTTTGTTCTTTTTGGTGATCTATTGCTTGAGAATTTCGTTTGGCTTGTTCAAATACATGATCAGAGCTTTGACGTATATCGTGGCTTTCGCTTGCAACCTGAGTAATGGCTGTTTCTATTTTGTTAATAAACTGATTAAAGCCATTACTTAGGTTGTTAAGCTCTGGTTGGCTCGATTCTGGTAAGCGGTACGCTAAATTTGCATCGCCTGAGCCTAATCGTGAAAATAACTCAGCCATTTTAGAAAGTGGAGATGAAAGTGAGCGTGCAAGTAAGTAACTGATTAAACTCGCAACTAATGCTGTAATTATCGTAAAGGTAAAAATTTGCCATTGTAAGGTATTTACACTTGCGAAAACTTCACTTTTTGGTACTTGAGCTACAACATATAAATCGGTGTTTTTAATAGGCGTAGCAGCTACAAGTGTCGGTTCGCCATTTAAATTAATTTCTTCTAGCGCAAAGCCATTACTATTAAATAGTTGGCTGTGGATATTTGCAGTATACAAATCATCAATATTTGCTTTAGCTACTTTACTTGCATCTTTATGAAGCTGAATCAATCCATTTTTATCTGCAATGAATACAAAGCCTGTTTGCTCAATTTTAAATTGCTGTAATAGCTTTTGCATATCAGTGATGCTTTTTGCAAGACCTGCTAAACCAGTACCATTGGCCTGCTGATGGTTTACAAACATTTTCACATCATTGGCTGACTCTTGATAAATACTGATAGAGTAAGGTTGTTTTGATTGCTTAAAAGCAAAAAACCAGCCATCGGCTGCATCGTTTTTTAACACACGCAAAAACCCATTCTGGTTCCAGTACTGTGCAGTGTCTCTATTTGCCCAAGATGCTGTGGCTAAATCGTATTGCTGGGCAACGCGATTTAATTCTTTTAATAGTAATGTATCGTCTTGGTTGTTTGATTGAGCCCATTGTAAAATAAATTCGTTTGATGATAGTTGCTGAGCAGCACCGAGTAACTCGTTGATTTCACCGCCTATGTGATTGCTGATTGTTTGCAATTTACTAGGGAGCTCTGACTCAATCATACGTTGCTCAATTATATCTTCTGAGCTGTATAAAGAGGTCAAGCCAATAAGCGCGGCTACACATATAGCAATAGCACTGCCTAAAGCTGTGATTTTTTGAGTAATAGAAAGGTTTTGTATCGTCATGATATTAATTAATTTTACAACTGAGTAGAGGACTATATTAGCACATTATTTATTTTGATCTAAATATTGCCTATAAAGGGATGGATAAAAGGTAGCGTTGGATGATTAAAGTTTTATGAATGAGCATAAAAAAGCCCACATGCAAAAAGCATACGGGCTTGGTTTCTAACAAGCGAAACATTTACTGTTTAGGGTTAAACAATCTTTTTCATTGCTGACATGTAGCCACGTAATTTAGCACCTACTTTCTCAACTGGGTGTTCGCGCAATGCAGCGTTAATTTGAATTAATGTTTGGTTATCAACTTGGTTACTGTGCTCGCCAAGGCCTTTACCGATAATGTCTGTATCAACGTTTTTCATAAAATCAGCAAGTAATGGTAAACATGCATGGTTATATAAATAACAGCCGTATTCTGCAGTATCAGAGATAGTACGGTTCATTTCAAAAAGCTTTTTACGCGCAATAGTATTGGCGATTAATGGCGTTTCGTGTAATGACTCGTAGTAGGCCGACTCTTCGATAATGCCGGCTGCTGTCATGGTTTCAAATGCAAGTTCAACACCTGCCTTAACCATTGCTACCATTAAAATACCGTTATCAAAAAATTCTTGTTCTGAGATTTCCACATCGCCAGCAGGGGTCTTTTCAAAGTTAGTTTCTGCCGTTTCTGCGCGCCATTTAAGTAAGTTTACGTCATCGTTATTCCAGTCTTCCATCATAGTGCGTGAGAAAGTGCCGTCGATGATGTCATCTTGATGCTTATTATAAAGCGGGCGCATAATTAGTTTTAGCTCTTCACTTAGTTCAAACGCTTTTACTTTTGCTGGGTTTGAAAGGCGGTCAAGCATGTTAGTAACGCCACCGTACTTAAGTGCTTCGGTAATTACTTCCCAGCCGTATTGAATTAGTTTTGATGCATAACCCGCATCAACGCCTTTTTCTACCATTTTATCAAAACATAAAATAGAGCCAGTTTGTAACATGCCACATAAAATGGTTTGCTCGCCCATTAGGTCAGACTTAACTTCAGCAATAAATGATGATTTAAGTACACCTGCGCGATGTCCGCCCGTACCCGCTGCATACGCTTTAGCTTGTGCTAAACCAAGACCTTGAGGGTCATTTTCTGGGTGAACTGCGATCAGAGTTGGTACACCAAAACCGCGTTTGTATTCTTCACGTACTTCAGAACCAGGACACTTAGGTGCAACCATGATTACAGTAATGTCTTCACGTACTTGCATGCCTTCTTCAACGATATTAAAACCATGAGAGTAAGCAAGTGTAGAGTCTTTTTTCATAAGTGGCATAATTGCACTTACTACAGCGGTATGTTGTTTATCTGGCGTTAAGTTAAGTACTACGTCAGCGGTAGGTATTAATTCTTCATAAGTACCAACAGTAAAGCCGTTTTCAGACGCATTTAAAAATGATTGGCGACGCTCAGAAATAGCTGAAGCACGTAATGTGTAAGAAACATCTAAACCAGAGTCACGTAAGTTTAAGCCTTGGTTTAAACCTTGTGCGCCACAGCCTACAATAACTA
Organism: Pseudoalteromonas sp. 5Ae-yellow; assembly: GCF_014077565.1. NCBI lineage: Bacteria > Pseudomonadati > Pseudomonadota > Gammaproteobacteria > Alteromonadales > Pseudoalteromonadaceae > Pseudoalteromonas > Pseudoalteromonas sp. 5Ae-yellow. The sequence continues at coordinate 27,154 of NZ_JACGWD010000036.1, read as the reverse complement.
GTTTTTTACCTTTAAGTGCGTCAACGCCATCGGCAAATTCGCCTGCGTCCATAAATTCACATTGCGCTAATTGCGCTAATTGCTCGCGTAAAGGTAAGGTATTGAAATAATTCGCCATTGTTAGTGTCCTATAAAGTCATGTTTGTTAGATGCGCAAGATTTATTGCGCTTACAAACACCATATGTAAAATCGTTGCTTGCGTAAAATGATATATTTGAATTAAAGTGTTTCATAATATGAAATACTGGGTTTGGCATGGATCATAAACATTTAAACTACTTTTTAGCACTGGCTAAAACACTTCACTTTGGGCGCGCAAGTGAGCTTTGCCACATAAGCGCACCCACTTTGAGCCGAAATATAAAACATTTGGAAGAAGAAGTTGGAGTAGCATTGTTTATCCGCGATAACCGAAGCGTTAAATTAACGCGTGAGGGGGAGTCCTTTATTGATTACGCAACGGCAACGCTTGCTAATTGGCAACGTTTTAAAACGAATGTAAAAGACCCACAACAGCATATTTACGGCAAAGTAAGTATTTATTGTTCTGTAACTGCATCTTATAGTTTTTTACATCAAATATTAGAACAACTTCGTGCGCAGCATCAGTACATAGAGATAACATTAAATACAGGCGACCCAGCACTTGCTATAAATCGTGTACTTGATGGCCACGAATTAATGGCAATTGCAGCTAAGCCTAATAAATTACCGTCGCAAATTGCCTTTGTTGATATTGGGCACTCACCACTTTTATTAATTGGCCCAAAAATTCAATGTCCGATCACACAAAAGCTTACACAAAATAGTGATGACATTAATTGGTCTGATTTAGAGTTTATTGTCCCAGAACAAGGTTTTTCTCGCCAAAGGTTAGAGCACTGGTGGCGCAAAAATAATATTCACGGAAAAATCTACGCCCAAGTTGCAGGACATGAAGCAATGGTATCTATGGTGAGCTTAGGGCTAGGCGTCGCAATGGTCCCTAAAATAGTGCTAGATAATAGCCCGCTGCAGGATAAGGTACAAATACTAACACCAAAAATGCAAGCACCTGAAGGGTTTGATATCGGTTTGGCGGTATTAAGAAAAGAGTTAAATGACCCTGCAATCAGTGCGTTGTGGAATATTGCGCAAACTTTAGAAGCAAAAGCAATTTAATATGCACACAGAGCAAGCAAATTAGTTAAATAGTATTAATATAGGTTGCGTATGAGTTTACTATTACTTAACATTGAGTGCTAATAATAAAAACAATGACGCTTGAGAGTTTATTTATGAACCACGCCGTATCACTTGCTCATTCTGCTCAATGCCTTAAAAAGGCGATTCCTTTGATGGTAAAATACCGCATGCCGGTTACGCCTATCAACTATGCAATTTGTACTGTTACATTCAAGGGAGTAACCCTTCATTAAATGCTGAATTAGACCATGTTATTGCTGAGCAACAAACATGCTCACAAGACAAAGCAAAAGAAATTTTTGATAAGCATTTAACGCAAGACGATCTGGCTTTCTTTCAAGAAATGACTGAAAAGTTCCATACAACTATGGAGCAAGTCCAGCAAGATATAAGCACCACGCTTGAGCATTCCAAAAGCTTTACAACAAGTTTAGTTGATTCACAAAATGAATTAAATATGCTTGCTGATGTAAATTCTTATAATGAAATATTAGGTTGTGTAGAGCGCTTAACCGACGATTCTATTGCTATGCAGGATTATGCTAGAGAATTTCAAACTAAGTTAGCTGTTGCTTACAACGAAATAAAAGATTTAAAAGAAGCACTTAATATTTCAAAAGAAGCAGCTGATACCGACACGCTTACGGGGTTTTATAACCGAGGTAAGTTTGATTCAGGTATCGTAAAATTTTGTTTTGAATACTCAGAGAAAGCACAGGAAGATTCTCTTGCCGTACTAATTATGTTTGATATTGATCACTTTAAACGTTTTAACGATGACTTTGGTCATCAAAAGGGTGAACGAAGTGTTGAGGTTAGTTGCCAAAAAAGTGAGAGGAAATACAACTGAAACAGCAAATATATATAGATACGGTGGCGAAGAGTTTTGTATAACAGCTTATTTTGACACTATTAACGATATAATAGCGTTTGCCGATTGTATACGTTTAGCTATTGCGAAATTAGCGATTCGTAAAAAGCATGATATAACAGCTAAACGTGCTATTTCTGCAAGTTTTGGTTTAGCTATTTTACGTCCATTTACTAATAGCTCAGTTTTAGTTGAGCGTGCAGATAGAGCCTTATATATCGCAAAAACACATGGCCGAAACCGAATAGAAATAGCCCCTGATATTTAATAAGCATCAGAAGCTTGATTTATTACGGCTAAAGCCGCTATTAACTTTGGTAACCTAGTAGCTTGTAAGGTTAATAAAAAAAAGTTGTTAGAGTTGGCTTCCTGCAGATTTTATTTGAATTAAAGCATTTGCGAGGTTATCCCTCATTTCCAAAGTTTCTCAAAGCAGTGCCAGCTTAGCCAACGCACATAACTAATTTGAAGGGTTTGTCACTTCAAAAACACAAAAGTTAACATTTGTGTATACAAATTGTGAATAATTGTAACCAGCTAGAGCTAGTTTAAAAAGACCTTGCTAGTATGGGGTACTTACTTAATTTAATACTTTGATGTACGCTGATGCGGTATTCCTTCTCCTTATTAACAGCTCTATGTTTTAGCACTTTGTTTGCTTGCCTTTCGGTGCAAGCAACACAGGCAAGCAAGCATGCTGACGATTATACAGAGCAAGATATAACAACCGATCGTCTGCATTTGAGTTTAAGCGTTGGGGCTGGAGTTATAACCAACCCTTTGCATGGTGGAGATAATATTCCGCTTGTGCTTATTCCACAAATTGCATTTTATGCAGAGCAATGGTTTTTTGATAATGGCCGCCTTGGCTATTCATTTTCACAATCCCCAAAGCATCACTTTAATCTAGTTAGTGAACTCAACTCTGAATCTCGCTTTTTTATAGACTGGCACCCTAAAAATGTATTTGCATTGCAAAGTAGTGCTCTTAATAATCAGCTCGTAATGCAAAATGAAGCCTCGTCCTCTCGCTACGCTGATATTGATAATTTGCATAAACGGCAAATTGCCTTGGATGCGGGTATTGCATATCACTATGTAAATGATGACCATGTTTTTTCAGTTCAGGCTCTGCATGATATAACCGATGTTTATCGAGGTGTACGCGGTGCATTGCAGTGGCAATATCATACTGTGCTAGGAAAGCTTAAAATAAAGCCAACACTTGGAATAAACTATAAATCTGCGGAACTAAATAGCTATTTTTATGGACTTAATGAGGGTGAAACTCAATTTGGCAAAATAGACGTTGGTAGTAGTTGGCAACCTTATGCTAAAATCGACGCCCGTTGGCCACTGAGTAAGGCTGACTCTCTTCGTTTTCATGTAGCATATTACGACTATTCGGCTATGGATGGCAGTCCGCTCTTTGAACGTACTTATTCAATGACTGCATTTATAGGATTCGATCGTACTTTTTAATATGAAGTATTCAATATTAGTTGTGTTTATTACCACTTTTTTTAGTGGTTTTAGCGTGGCACAAACCCCTGTTTTTAGTGTTTCTCCAAAAGTCTGCGTGGTTTCCGAACAGCAGGATTTTTGCGATCTTGATTTACAGTTTAAATGGCTATTAAACACCTATAGTGATGTCTGTTTGTATCAACAAGAACAACTACTTCAATGCTGGCAGCAGCAGCGTTCTGGGCAATTTAATTATAAAGCGCGTGTTCAGGTGGAGACCATATACTCCTTAATCAATCCTCATACGGGTGTGTTAATAGCAAAAACACAGGTTGAAGTACAAAGCGCCCATGCTAAAAAAAATAGGCGTAGGCTTCGCTCTCCGTGGAGCTTTTTTTAATTTAGGAGCAACTAATGCCAAAAATTTTACTTGTTGAAGATGATCTCGGTTTACAACAGTTAACAAAAGATTACCTTGAACATAATGGCCTTGAAGTCGAAGTGTTAGACCGCGGTGACGAAGTGTTTAATTACCTAGAAAACAATACACCCGATTTAATAATTCTAGACGTTATGCTGCCAGGTAAAGATGGCTTTAGCGTTTGCCGCCAAGTAAGAGATAAATTTACTCTACCAATTTTAATGTTGACTGCTAAAGGTGAAGACTTCGACCAAGTACTTGGTTTAGAACTTGGTGCTGATGATTATGTAATAAAACCAGCAGAGCCACGTGTATTACTAGCGCGGATCAATGCATTACTTCGACGTGGGCAACCAATAGTAAAATCTAGTGAAGAACTGCAGTTTGGTGATTTAGTCATCGATAAAACAAGCCGTATTGTAAAACTAAGTGATTCAGAGATTGTATTAACTTCGCACGAGTTTGAACTACTATGGCTATTAGCGTCAAATGCGGGTGAAGTACTAAGCAGAGAGCATGTGCACCAACATATGATTGGCCGTCAATACGACGGACTTGATAGAACTGTGGATGTACGCGTATCACGAATTCGTAAAAAATTAGGCGACAACAGTGATAAGCCGTATCGTATAAAAACTGTATGGGGACAAGGCTATTTATTTGTTTCTGATGCGTGGGATCTCTAGAACTATTTAAGGTTAATCGGCTGTAATGGGAAAACTGTTTACCAGCTTATACTTATATATCATTGTTTCATTATTTGTTGTAAGTGGTGTTATTGAGCAGCTGTGGCCCTATGAAGAGTCACAGCAGCAGGTCTTCTTAGACGATGAGTTTGGGCAATCACTGTGGTTGCTTTCGCAAACCCCAAATGGTCTTAAAAAGCTAAAGCATAACTTTGAAAGTAAAGTGATTGAACGACGTGATTTAATACTCCCTCAAAAACAACAATCGCAGCTAAATCAAAATCACTACTTATATTTGTATGATAAGCAACAACGCATTGTTTGGTATGTAGATCTCGGTAATGATTCATTACTTCAGGTAGGGCCGGTAGGTGTATTAACGCAAGAATCATCTTCAGTTTGGCCGTATTTATTACTACTTATTATTGTAGGTATACCAGTTGGGCTATGGAGCTTTTTACTCTGGCGTGACTTTGCAAAGCTACGTAAAGCGTGTGAAGCGGTAGAGGGTTTGCAAGACTTTCAACTAAATGACTCTTCTAAGTCTTTCTTTTTACCTATAACAGATACATTAAAGGTAATGCAGCAACGTATTGAGTTTTTACTTAGTGCGCAGCAAGAGCTTACCTCATCGGTATCACATGAATTTAGAACGCCATTAGCACGTTTAAAGTTTGCAATTGTAATGTTACAAGAGCAAATGCTTGATGAAAAAGGCGAAAAATACCTAACAAACATGCAAACAGACATTAGTGAGCTTGAGTCACTAGTCTCTGAAATGCTTGAATACGCGCGATTAGACTCTCAACAACCAAGTTTACAGCCAATAAACTGCGATTTAGCTGGGCTGGTAAAAACCACTGTTGAAAAGCTAAATTTTGAAGCTAGAACAACGCTCTCTATAAACCTCCCTGAGCATTTAAATTACTACTGTGATAGCCACTTTATGGCGCGAGTATTTCAAAATTTAATTGGCAATGCGCTCAAATACACTCATCAACAAGTCAAAATTTCATTGCTACAAGAGGCAACTCACATCGTATTGATTGTTGAAGATGATGGTGAAGGGATTGACCCCGTTGAGCGAGAAAACGTATTTAAGCCTTTTACTCGATTAGATAAAAGTAGAGGCAAGGACACTGGTGGTTTTGGTTTAGGACTCGCTATAGTTGCTAAAATTGTGTCGTGGCACCAAGGAGAGTGTAAAGCAGAAAGCTCAAGCTTAGGTGGTGCTAAATTTATTGTATATCTACCCCTCAAATTAAAGACATAAAAAAAGCGCCTAAAGGCGCTTTTTTTGCGGTTAAAAACCAAAATCAACAAGTAGCAATATAATAGACCGCATACCTTCAAAAAAGTTCTCAACTACTTTATTTTTTTTCAAGTAATGGCATTAGCATTTGTTCAAGGCCATTTAGCTTTACTTCGTACATCATCGCAAGTTGGCTACCTAGCTTTGAATCGGGAAATCCTTGTTTGTTAAACCACACTAAATAAGGTTCTGGCAGGAGCAATAATGGACGTCCTGCATATTTTCCAAACGGCATTGTAGTATTTATCGCTATTTTTAATTGTTTTGGATCCATAAAGATTACTTAGGTATTTAAAGTCTGAGTAAGTGTAAGGGATTTTAGAGATATAAAATAGGCTGTGACGGGCAAGAAACAGCCTATTTTGCGAGGGAGTAGGCCCTCTAATTTGATAATTTTATGTTAATTAATATAAACCTAGTTGAACTTTAATTAGCTGGGATCTAATTAAGTTATTATTAGAACATGGGTTCTTATTTAACCAACATCGCTAGTCTACCTGTTTTTTATTGCTATAGAGAATTGGCTTGTAAAGGAATGTAAATAGAATTGTTTTTTATTTAAAAACTAATAACAAAGCCTTAATGAATTTAAGGCTTTGTTATTTATAAACGATACAAAAGAGGACTATTCGTTAAACAGCTCTTGTTTAACGTGCTCTGCAAAACCACTACCGGCTTCTAAATAAAAGTTATAAGTAGAATGAACGCCCATTTCTTCAAGCTCTTTTTGTTGATCTGGGTAGTTTGCAATAGCTGTTACTTGGCCTTTATAACCAGAGGCCTGTAATTGCTCTAAAGCAAAAATATTTTGCATATGCTTTGGCATTGCAAGCATAACCATTTCTACTTGTGAGTGATTTACTCGTTGCCAAAAGTCAGGGTCGGTTGCATCAGCAATTAAGACGTTGCGGCCTCTGTTAACGTGCTTGTCTACCACCTCTGGCTTTATATCTATGCCTGCAACAACATTTGGGTGAGTCGCGTTGATCGTTTCATAAGCACCAGTACCAATACGTCCCATCCCAAAAATGACTATTTTCGTATCATTAAGGTTAACGGGTAGCTCCTCAGCTAAACGAGTTTTACTTTCAAACTTTAATAACCAGTGCTCTATTTTTACATACAACTCATTTGAGCGTTTATTTAATGGGGAAGCAATTATGAATGTAATAGAAACAGCAATTGCCATTACAGCTAGCCACTCAGAGGTGATCATGCCTGTAGTCGCAGCCACTGCACATACAATTAATCCAAACTCACTGTAGTTAGATAAGCTAAAAGCGGTAAGTAATGATGTACGCGCACGTAATTTGAATATATTAGTGAACACATAGTAAAGCGCTATTTTAATGGGTAATACTAAAATAAGTATAATGGCAACAATCAAGGAGTTAGTGGTTAGCTCTGCGCTTAAACCAATACTTAAGAAAAAGCCAACTAGCAATATGTCCTTTAAATTAAGTAGAGATTTTGATAGCTCGCCAGCCTTTTTGTGAGGGGCAAACATCATTCCTATTACTAGTGCACCTAAATCGCCTTTTAGGCCTGCAAATTCAAATGCATGATAACCAGCAACTAGCGCAAAGAAAAAACCAAACAATGGTAATAGTTCACCATGTTTAGAGCGATTTAGTACGCCATACATTACAGGTCGTAATAAAGGCAAAGCAATTATTAATGCAACAGCCCATAAATTAGGGATTTTACCGGTGCTAATAGCTAAAAATATTACTGCAAAGATATCCTGCATTACCAATATTCCAATGGCTATTTTGCCGTGTAAACTTGCCATTTCCCCGCGTTCTTCAAGTACTTTCACTGCAAATACGGTACTTGAAAAGCTAAGCGCAAACCCAACTAATAAAGCACTTTGCCAACTTAAATCAACAAATAGTGGAATGGCGAAAACGCCAAGCAGAAGCATAAAGCCACTAAATAACGCGCTGCTAAAAATGATATGCAATGTTGCAGGCGCCCACACTTGAGGTTTAATTAAACTGTTTACCTTTAGTTTTAAACCAATACTAAAAAGAAGAAGGGTAACACCAAGAGCTGCAATTGTTTCGAGCAATTCTGTGCTTTTGTAACCCGACAAATTTAAAGCAAAACCAGCTAATAAAAAGCCAATAAGAGGAGGTAGTTTTAATTGATAAACAGCAAAACCACAAACAAACGCGGCGGCAAAATAGATTAGTTCCATAATTCTTAATATCACTTCACTTGGGGTTGCAGTGTAACGAAAAATTTATACCATTGAAAATAAAAATAGACCTAAAAATGAACGCGTCTAATCAATTACTTGCCCCGCCACGTATAAAAAATGCACATTAAACACGTATTTAATCGTAAATAGTATGTAAATAACATTTTTTCACTGACAACCGCTTTTAAATATGGTTAAGATGCAATAACGAAGAAGTTTAAGCTGGAGCAAATAATACAGCCGCTCAGCTTAAGGAGAGGTATATGTTTAAAAAGATTTTAGCGTCGGTAGGTATTGGTGCTGCAAAGGTAGACACTATTTTAGAAACTGAACACCTACAACCAGGTCAACTTTTTAACGCACAAATAGTCATTACTGCAGGTGATGTGAGCCAAGATATTTCAGGTTTAGATTTATTATTAATGACTCGTGTTAAAGTTGCAGGTGATAATGGCGATTATTTTACGAATCATGTGATTGAGCAATGGCGAATTACAGATATAGGTACAATTGAGCCTGGCGAAGTTAAAAATATCCCTTTTGAAGCGCGTCTTCATTCTGAAACTCCTATTACAGAAATTAATGCAGGTTATAATCAATCACATGTATGGCTAGAAACAGGCCTAGATATAGACTTAGCACTTGACCCAACAGATAAAGATCATTTACACATTTACCCTAATGAAGCGGTTAAAACGTGTATGCAAGCGATGGAAAAGTTAGGTTTTAGTTTAATGAAAGCTGACGTAGAAAAAGGTCACTTACGGGCTTCAACTTTTCAGTCATTATCTGGATGCTATCAAGAACTTGAGTATAAACCTAATAGCCGCAGCTTATTTGGCATTCAGGAGATTGAATTATCGTTTGTACCAGAGGCACATAAAACACATGTGCTTATAGAGCTAGACAGAGCCTTTAAAGGCGATGGTTATGTAGATTTGACCATAGAGCACGATCATGTGAATTTATCGCAGCTGTGTGATCAGCTAGAGCGATTATTTACTTAGTATAAGTTAACTAAGCTAGCGAGTGATTTTAATAAACCCAGCCTAAGCTGGGTTTTTTGCCTATAGGATTTGATATGCAGTTTAAATGTGAGCAGTTTGACGCTCTTGATACACAGACTCTTTTTACTATTATGCGGGGGCGTGTTGATGTGTTTGTTGTAGAGCAGGAGTGCCCTTACCCTGAACTTGATGATGTAGACATTGCTTTAAATACACAGCATTTATATACATTGAGTCATGGGCAACTACAAACTTACGCGCGATGCTATGAAAAAAGTGCACAATACAGCGCAATAGGTCGCGTGCTAGTAAGTGAAAGCGCGCGTGGCAATGGGTATGCTACTTTACTTATTACTGAAGCTATAGACTGCTGTAAAGCACAATGGCCTGAGCGAGATATTTATATAGGTGCACAAACTTACTTGCTTGATTTTTACCGCTCTTTTGGCTTTGAAGATTATAAAAGTGAATATCTAGAGGACGGTATCCCTCATCAAGATATGATTTTAAAACTCTCTAAATAAATCCAATTTAAGCAGCTATAAAAAAAGCCCACTAATGTGGGCTATTTTAATTTAAGACTATTTAAGGTTAAGGTATTATTTAGCTCAAGAGTGAGTGTAAAAATACCATACCAATAGCAAGTGGACACACAAACTTGGTATACCAAGGCCATATTTTCCAAAACAATGTGTTATGGACCTCAGGATTACCTTCTTTAATTGCTTTAAGTAATGAGCCTCTGTACCAAATCCAGCCTACAAATATACAACACATCAGGCCAAGCAAAGGTTGAGCTACTTTTGTAGTTAAAGTAATCACTAAGCCAAATAAGCTGCTAAGGTTACACACAATTATAATGCTAACGATAGCAATTAAAGCTCCAATCAACCAGGTTGCCTGAACGCGTTTTATCCCAAAGCGCTCTACAGTGTATGATACTGGCGCCTCTAACATTGAAATAGATGACGTTAAAGCGGCAATACTCATTAACGCAAAAAATGAAAAGCCCACAAATAAGCCAACTTCGCCCATTCCATCAAATAAAGCAGGGAGTACCTGAAATACTAACGTATCTTCAGAGAGTAGTTTACCCGTTGTGGCAGAGAATATTTCAACGCCTTGAGCTTGTGCTACATACATAGCCGGAATAATCAGTAAACCCGCTACAAAAGCTATAAATACATCAATAAGGGTTACATAGGCACCTAAAGAAACAAGGTTTTCTTTTTTACTAATGTACGAGCCATAAATAATCATTACGCTAGTACCTAGCGATAAAGAGAAGAAAGCTTGTCCTAGCGCACTCACTAATAATTTTGCGTCAAAAATAGATGAAAAATCAGGAACTAAGTAAGCCTTTAAACCTTCCATTGCGCCATCTTGGGTCATTACATAAGCAATAAGTGCAAATAAAATACCTAAAAGAGCAGGCATTAAGCGTTTCGACCATTTTTCAATACCATTCTCAACGCCTCTACTGATAATAGCGACAGTTAGTACAATAAAAACCATAGTGAATATAATGTTTCGGGTAAGCGATTGCTCACTTAGCCATGTCGATGCTGTGTCGGCACCAACAAGAGTAGCTATGGGTTCAGCTGTAGCGCTGAGCATCCAACCAGCAACAATGGCGTAAAAACTTAATATAAAGCCAGCACATAAAATACCGCCAAAACCAACAATAAAGGCAAAGTGTTTTTGCCATGGCTTATTAGATATTTTTTGAAGTGATGAAACCGCGTTTGCTTGGCCATGACGACCAATCATAAGTTCAGCCATTAAAGCGGGGTAGGCTAAAAAGAACGCAAGCACTAAATATGCGACTAAAAATGCAGCACCGCCATTACTTGCTGTTTGTGTAGGGAATCCCCAAATATTGCCCAAACCAACGGCAGAACCCGCGGCGGCCATAATAAAACCAAAGCGAGAGCTAAACTCGCCTCTAACTGCGCTCATATTATTGTACTTCTCTATTGTGTGACGGCGCTGACAATCTACTGGAAATGTTAAAAAATAAAAAGTGCTTATTTGCTGATCTGGCACAATTTAATAAGTAAATGCGTGTTATAACCATCGATTTTAATTATTGTTATCGGGTCGTTTAAAATAACGAGTTGATTTTGTTTAATAATTGTTAATTACAGTCTGTAACTATTGCTTTACGAATTGTGATGCTGTGCAATAGTGAGAGTAAAACACGCACCACCTAGCTGTGTACTTTTACTAACTTTAACACTGCCATGATGCCAGTCGGCTACTTTTTCAACAATAGCTAGACCAAGGCCGTAACTTTTATCAGCTCTGTTACGGTGAGCCTCTTCTCTAAAAAATGGACTAAATACGTTGCTAAAGTTTTCTCGAGCTATGCCAGGGCCGTCATCTTCTACCGTTATTATAAGCTGTTGTTCGTGTAACTTCGCACTTAAGTAAATATGTTGGTTTGCGAAATCAGAGGCATTAGTTAATAAATTGGTAATTGCACGAGCAAGCCAGTGAAGATCTGCATTTATTATTTTATCGGTACTATTGAGCTGTACACTAAGCATTTGCATTTCAAGCTTAGGTGCAAGTTGCACTAAAATATCTTCAAGGTAGGACTTAATGTTTGTTGATGAATAGGTCAGCTTATTAGCATTTTGCTCTAAAGTAGCAAATGCTAAATAGCTACTAAGCATCGATTCCATATGGTCTAAATCATTTTCCATACGGGTTAAATACTGTTTTATTTTTTGCTCATCATGGCTATCTAATGCCGCATCTAAACCAAATCGCAGGCACGCGATAGGGGTGCGTATATCATGAGATAAGCTTGAGGCCATTAGCTTGTTTTCGGCGACAAGCTTCTCTATTTGGCTGGCCATGCGATTAAAAGTAAGCTCTACGTCTTTTATGTAAGTAAAATGCGATACTTTTATTCGGGCTTGAACATTACCTGAGGCAAACTTTTTAGCGGCTTCATTTAACACGGTTAATCGTTTAGCTAAGGGCGCAATAATAAACCCCATAAATACACATAAGCCTGCGTAAAAGAGTAAGGTTAATATAATATCGTTATGTTGCTCGCTATCAAAAATTTTATCTAAACGCATTGATAAGTGAAAAGGATTTAAAACAGCGCTGCTATAAAGCATATAAAAGCCTTGCTGATCTTCTAAAATCAGCCCACCCGGCGTATGCATTTGTAATAATAAAGAAGGCGGTAAAGCAAGTGATTCATTAGGCTTGTAATCAATTAAAACATCAAACTCTAGCGCCAGTTTTTTTACATAATCGCTGCGCTCAGATGTGGGTATGTTAGCTAACTGCTTGCTAAAACCCATGATCATTTTACTTTGCTGACTAAATTCATCCTGTGGGGTATGCGCTTGTTGACTAAAAGCATCAATAAGCCAGCCCAATACCACAATAGATAAAAGTGCACTGCCTAGAAGCGATATATAAAACTTTTTCATTTATTTATTCATCACTTTATTACCACGCAGTAGAAACAAGTAAATATCCACGGCCCCAAATGGTTTTAATTTTTTCAGGGTTTTGTGGCTCATCATTAAACTTTTTACGAAGTGCAGAAATAAGTACATCAACACTTCTATCAAGCCCATCATACTCTCTGCCTTTGGTTGCTTTAAATACAGCGTCGCGAGAGACTACTTGCCCTGCGTTACTCGCAAGGTAGTGAAGCAGTAAATATTCAGCACTTGATATATTTACGTCTTGCTCGTTAAGTTTTACATTTCTAGATTCAGTATCAATACTAAGCGCACCAACATTAATAACACTTTCGTTAACGTGTGGCGTATTTGGCTCATTTTTTTGGCGAAGGGCTGCTTTTATACGCGCTAGCAATGCACGAGGACGCACAGGTTTCATTATGTAGTCGCTTGCACCTACTTCTAGACCAATAACTTCATCCATTTCTTCATCGCGTGCAGTGAGCATTATGATAGGCGAATTATAAAAACTACGAAGCTCTCTACATACGCTTATACCATCTTGCCCTGGAAGCATAATATCTAGGAGCACGATATTTGGATTTAATGTTTTGACTTGGCTAATTACTTCGTCACCTCTGTGACAAACATGCGTTGTGTAGCCTTGCTCTGTTAAATATTCAGCAACCCATTGAGCAAGAGATACATCGTCTTCAACGAGTAAAATAGTGCCGTAGTTATCCATGAAAATATCCTTAATGCGATTGGTATTAAAATAGTCGCCAGCGGCGCTTTTTTTGCCTGTTTTGATATACCCATTGAAGCTTTACTTCGGCAACACTAATTATTTTAGATGTATTGCTGTCAAATAGTTCAAATGAAATACTTTGCTGTGAATCAAATGCATAATTAAAAGTACCGCTCTGTTGCTTGAGCCAACATTGCATTATGTACTTTGAGGTGGCGTCACGTAGGCAGTAATTACCAATGATAGGTTGCTCCCACGTTAGCGTAACGTCAGCATAGCAATTTCGCCCTTCGCGAAGTGCAACGCACGTGTCGGGTAGTGCTATGAGTGCTTCAGGAGGTTCCTGAGCTTTAACAGTAAAGGTACTGGGGAAGATCAGTAATACACAGATCCATCTAAAATACATAACGTAGGCCTACCTTGGCTTTATGTTGATATCCTTGGGAAATAATTGGGCTGTCGTCAATTTCTTTAGAAAACCATGTGGTAAGCCAGCCGGATAAAAACACCCAATCTTGGCTTATTGGGTACTCAGCATGGAACTCAAAAATAATACTGGTACTGGCATTACTGCTGTAAATAGGGCGAAGGCTGGTGGCTTCATCGCTATCAATGCCAAAATAATAATTAGTAAAGTCAGCAGAGTAGGCGCTTAAGCCAACACCCGATCTAAACTCCCAGTTTCGCCATGGCAAAATGTGACTAAAAAAGCTGTTTATAACCCAGCCATTGTGCGCGCCAGATACATCATGAAGGTATTCAAAAGAGAATTGAGAATTTTCAAATCGACGAGAAAGTCGAAGGCCGACGTCAAAGTCGTAATTACGTTTTTTTATACCTTGGAGTTCTTGTATAACACCGTGGTTATAAAACCCTAGGCCTTTTTCGTCAAATCCAGCTTGAGTATTTGTGCCTAATATATCTAGGCCCCAATCAAATTTATCTATAAGACTGTAGCCTATTACAAGGCCGCCACTGAGCTGATTGTGATCGAAATCAAGGTAAAATTTATCGTAGGAAACAGCAAGACTTAAATCGAGCTCAACGCCTTTGTCGTAAGACTCAATGCCGACAAGGTAAGAATCTTCAATATAAAAGCCCGCGCCAGCACTCCAATCCCACGCAAAGCCTTGGGTTGGCTCTAACGTATTATCTGCATAATAGCGGTTACTTGCCATACTCGATGTGCTAAAAATGCAGCAAAAAAGCAGTGTTATGCTCAGTAAAGTATGGTTAAGCAAAGCGTTTCTCATCCCTTAGGGCCTAATTATTATTTGTTATTAACCGTAGTATATTGTTAATTCGTTCCTTTAATCTGTAAAAAAATGTAGTAAGTGTTAGGTCTGTTGATCTTTCAAGGTTAAATTTGCAGCAGTCTGTTTGGTATTTAGGCAAGGCAGAGCCTATACAGTGTGGTTATTCCCCATAAATAGGCGATAACGTAGCATTAATACCAAACAGGCGCTGCCCAAAGGGTGCTTCCTTGGGGCTATTTACTCTTTGTTGCTCGGTTTTTACTTATTCTTACATGGATGTAAGCCAGTAGAATAACGCAGGAGCAGTTATCGAGCCCACTAGGTTACAAATCTCGCGCCGCGATTAAATAGCCCCTAGTTTGAACAAATTTTAATCAGTAAAGATCAAGAGACCCTAATTTACTGAACTTTAATTTTATCGATTAATATACTGCTCAAGTAAAACTGCATCATAGGTGTTAATGCACTTACTTCTGTTCTGTTACATGGACCGCTAAGTTTGGTAAGACTAGATAGTTTTGACAACGTTTTGTACTGAGGGATTTGAATGTCTTTCCCAAGTCTTTCAATGCGAGCTTCATCAGTGTTTTGTTGATGAACAAAAGCGACAACCTCAAGCTCATTAGTTATTTTTTGCTCTTCGGTAAAATTGTAAATTAGCGGCTCGCGATGAAAACTAGCACTGTCGATAGATGATTTAGCAAACCAAACAACATCACCCGATGACTTGTGCGTAAGACGCATACTAACTTGTGCGAACATAGCTGCGCACTGTTGGGTTGGATATTGTTGTGCAACATTTGAATATAAAGTAAAAGGATTCTCTGGTTGCTTTATTGCGTACTTGGTATCGTCTGTAAAAGTTAAATCGAGTTGCTGAATTGTCAGTGTATAGTCGCTGTTATTTTTAGTTGTCACTTTTAGTTGTTTATCATTCAGTGCTTGGCTAATTTGCGATAGAAGTTTATCGGTCACGCTCGCTTTATCGGTAATGATTTTTACTGTCTGGTTTCTAACTACTTTATGTGCAGGAAGTTGAACCGATTTAACTTTTGGAGATGAGTGCTCTGTAGTGTACTCAAGCTGATAGGTCTGACTTTTTAATGTTGGCTTTAACGGCATAGCCAATGGCTCGGCTGGCTGCTTTGTAATAGCACAACCAGTTGATAATAATATAAAAAGTGACACAACTAAAAAACGCATAAGTACTAAACACCCGCTAAAAACCAAATAATCGTCGTATTGTACGTTAGTCCAAACAAAACTTCATGATATTATCTGCGCAGATGTGGTTAAAAAGATAAAATTTATAAAAATGAAGTATCTCAACTCTTTATTGTATAGCCTACCTGCTTTGTGTTTGTTGTTTAGCTCTGTGGGTTTTGCGGCAAAAGCGGATCCTGATTGGGATGCATTTGTAAAAAAATACGGCCGTTACGCACAAAAAAAATTAAAAAGTAAAGGTATACCTGGTGCAGCGCTTTCGATTGTAAGTATAAACAACTCAGACTACATCCACACTATGGGCGTAACTAAAACACGAAATGGACAAAAAGTTAATAAGCATACCCGCTTTAGACTTGCGTCTGTTTCTAAGACATTTGCAGGCTCGTTATCAGCTAAATTGGCTGCTAACGGCCTACTGGAGTTAGATAAGCCTGTTAGTGATTACATACCTGATTTTAAAGGAACTGTATATGAAAATGATTTAAAGGTGTTTCATCTTTTAAGTCATTCAAGCGGGTTAGTTCCTAATGCATACGATAATTTAATTGAATCTCGTATGGATTACCCCGGTATTGTTGAAAAGCTACTTAGTGTCAAACCAATTTGTAAACCTGGTGAATGTTATGGCTATCAAAACGTTATGTTTAGCCTTATAGGTGATGTGATATTACAAAGCACCGATACAAGTTACAAACAGTGGTTAAAAGAAGCTATTTTTGAGCCATTGAAAATGAATGATGCGAGCTTAGGCTTTGAATCAATGACGAATGACAAAAATTACGCGCTACCACACGTGCGTGGTAAAAAACGTTGGTATAGCGCTAAGCTTAAAAAAAATTACTATAAAGTGAGCCCAGCAGCCGGTGTAAATGCGAGCGCAAGTGATATGGCTATTTGGCTAAAAGCGCAGCTGGGCCAATACCCTGATGTTTTGTCATTGGATACTCTCGCAAAACAAACACGCCCTTATACGAATACAAAAAAAGAAATGTATCGTAGGGTGTGGAAAAAACACCTTAACGAAGCTTATTACGGGCTAGGTTGGCGCGTTTATAACTATGCTGATGAAACGCTTTATTATCATAGTGGCTGGGTGCAAGGGTATAGAAGTGATTTGGTTGTGTTTCCCCACTTAAATGTTGGTTTTAGCTTAATAGTTAACGCTGAAACCGGCGTAATTAATGAACTAACGACTGAATTTATCGACAGGCTATTAGAGTACAAACGGGGTAAAAAAATATGAATAAAATAATATTAGTAATCACTTGTTTAGTCATATTATCTAATAGTAGTTTGGCGCTTGCGGCACCGGATAAAATATATTTGTTTCGTCATAGCGAAAAATTAACGGGCAAAAATCCAGCGCTCTCAGAGGTGGGAAAGGCACGTGCAAATAATTTAGTTACTTTTTTCAAAGAGTATCAAAATATACATATTTTCAGCAGTAACTATAAACGCACGTTACAAACAGCGGCCCCTTTGCAGGCATATTTTAATACCGACGTAAATGTGTATAACGCAGGTGAGCTAAGTAATTTAAAAAAAGAGTTACTAAAACTAAAAGGTGTAGTTGTTGTTATAGGGCACAGTAATACCACATCGCAACTAGCCGAGCTGCTTTCGAATGAAAAAGTGCCAGCTATGAGTGAAACACAATTTACTCAGTACTTTATATTGAATAAGAAGCCGAGGAGTAATGGTAGCGAATATGATTTAACCCATCATAAAATGAGCTTTTGATTTAAAACGTTAAATAATAAAAAACCAGCATTAAGCTGGTTTTTTCAATTTGAACGCACTAAATCCTTTAACAGGAATAATTAGTTACGAGGTAAATGTATTTTTTTCTCAACGCTTTGACGATAAAGCACAATAGTGTGACCTATCGTTTGTAGCTTAGTCGCACCAGTTTCACGTACGATTGCTTCAAAAATTAGTGATTTTGTTTCACGATCGTCAGTTGGAACTTTAACTTTGATTAATTCGTGAATTTCTAATGCACTTTGAATTTCTACTACTACGCCTTCGGTTAAACCGTTAGAACCTAGTAAAACTACAGGCTTAAGGCTATGTGCCTGACCTTTTAAAAACTGCTTTTGTTTGTTTGATAATGTCATGTTTATACAAATTTTGCTGAATATGGCTTGAATTAAGGGTATTCTAACGCCATCTAAAGAATATTACTAATTAGTTGCGTGTTAATTTATGACAAATAAAAAACAGTCAGCCAGTTCACAGCGATGGCTGAAAGAACATTTTGATGATAAATATGTTCAAGAAGCGCAAAAAAAAGGCTGGCGTTCCCGAGCGGTTTTTAAATTAGATGAAGTACAAAACAGAGATAAAGTACTTCGCCCTGGCATGACCGTTGTTGATTTAGGGGCAGCGCCAGGAAGTTGGTCTCAATACTTGGCTGAAAAAGTAGGCGACAAAGGTCAAGTAATTGCGTGTGATATATTACCAATGGATTCACTTGCGGGCGTTGACTTCTTACAAGGTGACTTTCGTGAGGAGGCTGTACTAAATGCGTTGTTAAAACGTATTGATGGTAAAAATGTTGATGTGGTACTCTCTGACATGGCACCAAATATGAGTGGCAATAACTCAGTAGATCAAGCAGGTAGCATGTATTTGGTAGAACTTGCGCTAGATATGTGTAGCCAAGTACTAAAGAAAAATGGCGCATTTATTGTTAAAGTTTTCCAAGGCGAAGGCTTTGATCAATACTTGCAAGATGTACGTAATAGTTTTAAAGCAGTGAAAATACGCAAACCTGATGCCTCACGTGCCCGTTCTCGGGAAGTATATATAGTAGCGACTGGATACAAACTGTAGTACAGTTGCTTGGCGTTTAGTTGAACTTAAATTAATTGGATACAAGAGGTTAACCCCTTGAGCGATATGGCGAAAAATTTAATACTATGGCTGGTGATTGCAGTTGTGCTGATGTCAGTCTTTCAGAGCTTTAATGGCGGCGAGCAAGTTGATCGTCAAACTAGTTACACTCAATTTGTTAAAGATGTCCGTAGTGGCTCTTTACAAGAAGTTATTATTGACCGTGGTACAGGTAATATTACTGGTACTAAGAGCAGTGGTGAGCGTTTTCAAACAACGATGCCAATGTACGATGAAGATTTAATTAATGACTTACTTAAAAATGATGTAAATGTGAAGGGTGTACAACCTGAAGAACAATCATTTTTAGCAAGTATATTTATTTCTTGGTTCCCAATGATACTCCTTATAGGTGTGTGGATATTCTTCATGCGTCAAATGCAAGGCGGCGGCGGTAAAGGCGCTATGTCATTTGGTAAGAGTAAAGCTCGGTTAATGAGCGAAGACCAAATTAAAACAACGTTTGCCGATGTGGCAGGCTGTGATGAAGCGAAAGAAGACGTTACTGAATTGGTCGACTTTTTACGTGACCCATCAAAATTTCAAAAGCTTGGCGGTAGTATTCCAAAAGGCGTACTTATGGTTGGTCCTCCAGGTACTGGTAAAACGCTACTTGCAAAGGCAGTTGCTGGTGAAGCAAAAGTACCGTTTTTTACAATTTCGGGTTCAGATTTTGTTGAAATGTTTGTGGGTGTTGGTGCATCACGTGTACGTGATATGTTTGAACAAGCTAAAAAAGCGGCGCCTTGTATTATCTTTATAGATGAGATTGATGCTGTTGGTCGTAAACGTGGTGCTGGTATGGGCGGCGGTAACGACGAGCGTGAGCAAACACTTAACCAAATGCTAGTAGAGATGGATGGCTTTGGTGGTAACGAAGGTATAATCGTTATTGCAGCAACTAACCGACCAGATGTATTAGACCCTGCATTACTTCGTCCAGGTCGTTTTGACCGTCAAGTTGAAGTAGGTTTACCTGATATTCGTGGTCGTGAGCAAATACTTAAAGTACACATGCGTAAAGTGCCATTAGGCGATAACGTAGAAGCGGCTCTTATAGCACGTGGTACTCCAGGTTTCTCGGGTGCGGATTTAGCAAACTTAGTAAACGAAGCTGCGCTTTATGCTGCACGTGGTAATAAACGTGTTGTAAGTATGGCTGAATTTGACGCTGCTAAAGACAAGATCATGATGGGCGCAGAGCGCAAGACCATGGTGATGAGCGAGCAAGAAAAAGCAATGACTGCGTACCACGAAGCAGGCCATGCAATTGTTGGTCGTATGGTGCCAGAGCATGATCCAGTTTATAAAGTATCTATTATTCCACGTGGCCGTGCGCTGGGTGTAACAATGTACTTACCAGAACAAGATCGTGTTAGCCATTCAAAAGAGCTTTTAGAATCAATGATTTCTAGCCTTTATGGTGGCCGTATTGCTGAAGCGCTTATTTACGGTGCAGATAAAGTAACAACGGGTGCAAGTAATGACATTGAACGAGCTACAGATATAGCGCGTAAAATGGTTACGCATTGGGGTTTAAGTGAAAAACTAGGTCCGTTACTTTACGCTGAAGATCAGAACGAAATGTATATGGGTGGCGGTGGTAGCCGTTCATCTAGCATGTCAGACGATACAGCTAAAATAATTGATGCAGAAGTACGTTTATTTTCAGATCGTAACTATCAAAGAGCAGAAGAAATATTAAAAGAAAACATTGATATTCTTCACTCAATGAAAGATGCATTAATGAAATACGAAACTATTGATGCTAAGCAAATTGATGATTTAATGGCACGCCAACCAGTGCGTGAGCCGCGTGATGCACATGACCGTCATGAAGCAAAACCGGTAAAAGCGGAAGAACCTCAAGAGCCAGTAGTTGATGAAAGTCAAAATACTGACGATTCATCAAAAAAAGATGAAACAAACCTTGATGATAAAGCTGAATAATCGTTAAAATAGTAATGAAAGCCCCGAACTTCGGGGCTTTTTTGTATCAGCTATTTAGAAAAAGAATAAAGGTTGGCAATGACTAGCATACTAAAGCTTCCGAGAGGGCGTACGCTTAATCTTGAAAAGCCCGTTATTATGGGGATATTAAATGTAACGCCGGATTCGTTTTCTGATGGTGGGCAGTTTTTAGAACCCAAAATAGCGCTAAAGCGCGCTATGCAATTATTAGATGACGGTGCGACAATTTTAGATATAGGGGGCGAATCTACTCGCCCTGGCGCGCCAGATGTCAGCTTAGAGGATGAACTTTCTCGAGTAATCCCTGCTATTAAAGCGATACGTCAGCACAGTGATTGCGCTATTTCAATTGATACCAGTAAAGCACCGGTAATGGAGCAAGCAATACTCGCAGGGGCAGACATAGTTAATGATGTAAGAGCTTTACAAGAAATAGACGCCTTAGAAACGGTTGCGCAGTATGAAGATGTAGCAATTTGTTTAATGCATATGCAAGGGCAGCCCCGCAGCATGCAATCGGCACCTCATTACGATAATTTGTTTGCAGATATAAATATGTTTTTTAGTGAACGTATTAAAGCATGTGAAACAGCTGGGATTAAGTTTGAACGACTTATTCTAGACCCAGGTTTTGGATTTGGAAAAACGCTTAGTCATAACTATCAAATATTGGCTAGGTTTGATGATTTTAATAAGTTAGGTTTGCCATTATTGGCCGGATTATCTCGTAAATCGATGATAGGTAATTTATTAAATAGAGATACAAATGAACGGTTAGCGGGCAGCTTAGCGGGTGCGTTAATCGCAGCGCAAAATGGCGCAAAAATTATTCGTGTACATGACGTAAAAGAAACCGCAGATGTACTTGGTGTATATCAAGCCTGCGAACAAGGAATTTCACAATGAAAGAAAGAAAATATTTTGGCACCGATGGCGTGCGTGGACTTGTAGGCGCTGCTCCTATAAACCCTGAGTTTGCAATGAAGTTAGGCTGGGCTGCTGGACGTGTATTATCACAAAGTGGTACTAAAAAAGTAATTATAGGTAAAGATACACGTATTTCGGGCTACATGCTTGAAACCGCACTTGAAGCTGGTTTAATCGCCGCCGGTATTGATGTTGTATTATTGGGCCCTATGCCTACACCTGCTGTAGCCTACTTAGCTCAAACATTTCGTGCAGAGGCAGGAATTGTAATTAGTGCTTCACATAATCCGTATTATGATAACGGTATTAAGTTTTTTAATGGTCAAGGTCTAAAGCTCGATGATGCAGTAGAACTTGAAATAGAAGCAATGCTTGATGAGAAAATGACGTGTGTTGCTTCAGATAAATTAGGTAAAGCATCGCGTTTAGTTAGTGCGGATGGCAGGTATATAGAGTTTTGTAAGAGCCAGTTCCCGCAAGGCCTATCTTTAGAAGGTCTTAAAATTGTTGTCGATTGCGCAAATGGCGCTACTTATCATATTGCACCTTCTGTTATGCGTGAACTTGGCGCAGAAGTAATGACACATGCATGCGAGCCTAATGGCGTTAATATCAATCATGAATGTGGCGCTACTCACGTAGATGCCCTTAAACGTAAAGTGCTTGAACTTAAAGCCGACGTAGGTATTGCATACGATGGTGATGGTGACCGCGTAATGATGGTTGATCATAATGGCCGCGTTTTTGATGGTGATGATCTGGTTTATATTATTGCTTGCCAAGCAGCCCAAGATGATAATTTGGGTGGTGGTGTAGTTGGCACTGTTATGTCTAACATGGGCCTTGAAAATGCTTTAAAAGCAAAAGGTATCGAGTTTGCTCGCAGTAAAGTAGGGGACCGCTATGTTATGGAGTTACTACAGCAAAAAGGCTGGAAAATTGGCGGCGAAAGCTCAGGCCATGTACTTAATCTAGATTTAATTAGCACGGGTGATGGCATTATATCAAGCTTGCAAGTACTGGCTGCTATGGTTGCACAAAATCGTACATTACAAGATTTAGGTGCTGGTTTTACCAAGTATCCAATGAAAATGATAAACGTGCGTTATACCGCTGGAACTGACCCTACAAAAGCACCTGAAGTACTTTCAGCTGTAGCAGAAGTCGAGCTTGCTTTAGGCGATAAAGGCCGTGTTTTACTGCGTAAATCAGGCACTGAACCTGTGGTTCGTGTTATGGTTGAAGCCGAGCAAGAAAAAATTGTAATAGACAGCGCTCAAAAAATTGCAGCTGTTGTAGAATCTATGAGCAAACAAACTGATTAATAACAATAACCTCTTGTAACTTTGGGCGAGAAAAGTTAATATCTCGCCCGCTTTCTAATGTGGAGTGGATAATGGCAATACGCAAGGCGATGGTCGCAGGCAACTGGAAAATGAATGGCTCTTTAGAGTTAGTTAAACAAATGTCTGACGCCATTAACGATGTAAAATCACAAGAGATGGACATTGTTTTATTTCCTCCATACCCACTTGTATCTGCAATGGTAGCTAGCGGTGTTTCTACAGGAGCTCAAACTGTTTCTGAAAATACACCTGGCGCATTTACTGGTGAAGTTGATGCGCAGCTTATAAAAGATTTAGGTGCAACTTACGTACTCGTTGGTCATTCTGAACGCCGCAGTATTTATAACGAAAGTAATGCAACAGTCGCTGAAAAGTTTGCTAGGGCACAGCAAGTTGGTTTAACACCAATTTTATGTGTAGGCGAAAGCGAAAGCGAGCAAGAGAACGGTCAAACCGAACAAGTAGTTGCTGCACAAATTGATGCAGTAATAGAGGAATTAGGTGTAGCAGCACTGAAAGATTCTGTGATAGCATACGAGCCCGTTTGGGCCATAGGCACAGGTAAGACTGCATCGCCAGAGCAGGCACAAACTGTTCATAAATTTATCCGTGACAAAATTGCATCACTTGACAGCAATTTATCACAAGGGCTTACCATCTTATACGGTGGTAGCGTTAATGAAAAAAATAGCGAATTATTATTTGCACAAACAGATATAGATGGCGGCTTAATTGGCGGCGCAAGTCTAAAGGCAGAGTCTTTTACTGCAATCTGTAAAAGTGCAAAAGGGACTGTATAAGATGTACGAAATTTTATTAGTAGTTTATTTAGTTGTGGCTTTAGCTTTAGTTGGAATGGTTTTAATTCAACAAGGTAAAGGCGCAGATATGGGTTCTTCATTTGGCGCTGGTGCATCAGGCACTGTTTTTGGTTCGTCAGGTGCTGGTAACTTTATGACAAAAACAACCACAAGCTTAGCAACGGTATTTTTTGTTTTAAGCATTGTGTTAGGAAACCTAACAGCTGGTCAAATTAAAAAGACCGACGAATGGGAAAACCTAGAAGCAGCTCCAGCAGTAGAAACAGTAGTTCCTGTTGAAGAAGATGTTCCAGTAACATCTACAAAAGAGCAAAGCTCTGAAGTACCGAACTAATTTAACGTAAAGCTATCGTTAAACGATTTATCTTCCTCAAATAAGTCACATGTTTAACACCTGAGCGAAAGTTTAAAATGCGGATGTGGTGGAATTGGTAGACACGCCACCTTGAGGGGGTGGTGCTTTAGGGCATGGGGGTTCAAGTCCCCCCATCCGCACCAAATTTAGAAACCAGTAGCAGTGATGTTACTGGTTTTTTTGTATCTGTAATTTATTGTGATTGTTTTTTGGACAGTGTGTGGTTGTTGTTAAATAATCCTTCTATTTGTTAGAAAAAACTAGAAATATTACAAATTTAGCTCACACTTATAGATATCACGCCGATAATAAATATAGACAATAAAATAAGGTAGCACAGTATGGCTTCAGGCTTCTCTTTTCAAAACCTAAGCATAACAAAAAAAATACATGCAATAACATGCATTGCGGTAGTGGCTTTTATAGTGATCGTATTGATAAACTATTTAGCTATGAATGATAATAAGGTTTCTCTCGATGAAATGAGTAACTCATCGTATAAAGTTGTAAAAATAACGTCGCAAAACGTAGGGCTTTTAGAAAAACTTGATGAACTTTATACCCAAGCGGTTACGTTTGGTGAGCAAGACCTTATCGTTAAAGCAGACGAGGTATATCAAACTTTAGAGTCTAATATTACCTTAATAACGCAGCTTAATAACTCCTACATTAATAACGATATTATTAATGAGTTGTCAGATTATGAAAAAATATCCTCAAGTATTGCTACAGGTATGGTTAACGGTACTGCTGATTTTAGTAAGATTCAGCAACAAGCGCAGCTTAAAACAAGTTTATATGGATCTGTTTTAGAAAGTTTTAAAGGCGCTCAACAAAAAGCGGATAATCGTTTTTTTGAACTGGTTGCCAACACTAAAGCGCGCTCTGATGAAGCATTAACTCTAATGTTAGCTGTATCCATTATTTCATTAATTTTATTATTGTTTATGGCTATTTGGATTGCTAAGAATATAGGTTCATCTGCGAGTGATGCAGCTAACAACCTTAGTTTATTAGCAAGCGGCAATGGTTCTTTAAGCACACAGCTATCTGTTAACTCAGAAGACGAAATTGGCCAAGTCTCTATTAATTTTAACGCATTTATTTCCTTACTAAGAGAAACAGTTCTTGAAGTTATTGCTGTATGTGAGCCTTTAGTGGAAAACTCAACACGACTAGTTCAAGGTATGGAACAAGCTGAGCGTGCTACAACAAAGCAAACCACTGATGCTGAAATTGTTAAGCAATCTATGGAAGAAATGAAGCAGAGTGTTGGTGATATATCAGAATCTGCAGCTAACGCTTCTCACGCTGCTGAAACGGCCGAGAAAGAAGTTGAACAAAGTCGTACACAAGTACAGATGTCAGTTACCGCTTCTCGTACGCTCAGCGATGAAATTAATCGAGCTGCAGGGACTATTAATAAGCTTGCGGACGATACAAAAAATGTATCGCAGATTTTGAATGTAATTACGTCTATTGCAGATCAGACAAACTTACTTGCTCTTAATGCTGCTATTGAAGCTGCACGAGCAGGTGAACATGGAAGAGGCTTTGCTGTAGTGGCAGATGAGGTTCGTGAACTGGCTTCTCGCACTGCACATTCTACTAATGAAATACGTGAACTATTGGGATCATTAACGACTGCCGCAAATGAATCTGTAGCTGCTATGACTTCAGCACGTGATATGGCAACAGATAATGCTACAGCCGCAGAAAAAACAGGTATTTCAATAGAGAAAATCGCAGAGCAAATGTTAGAAATTAATGGTATGAATTCGCAGATAGCAGCAGCGACTGAGGAGCAAACATCCGTAGCTGCTATGGTAGTAGATAATGTTTCAAATATGCATGTATCGTTCGAAGATACTATGGACTCTTTACTAGCTGTACGTGATGTAGCTAAAAATCTACACTATTTATCTGATAACCTATTAGATGCAACAGCTAAGTTTAGAATTGAGTAGGGCTTAGTAAGTATATAAAAAAACCACCCAAGGGTTAACACCGATCAGTTAAGGTATTTTTGATCGGTTGACCGATCTTTTGGTTGCTTCACAATACCCTTATCATCTTTTGATTATGAGGGTATTTTTATGCTTAGTCATTGGTTCCTTGATACGGATATATTCGCCACTCCTGACTCTTTATCTACATTTCAGAAACATATCCCTCTTGAGTGGATTTCTAATGTGCTCGAGCAGACAGATAAAGCAAGTATTCGCAAACGTAAGTTACCTGCTGAGCTTGTCGTCTGGCTTATCATTGCAATGGGTCTTTTTCGCGACAGATCTATTAGTGACGTTGTTGAGAAGTTAGATTTAACACTCACTGATACCCTGGGCGATACGATTGCTCCAAGTGCTATTCCTCAAGCGAGACAGCGCCTGAGTAGCAACCCCCTCCAAGCCTTATTTCACCTATGTGCAGCCCATTGGACACAAGAAGATGCTGATGATACGTGGTATGGACTCCGGTTATTTTCTGTCGATGAAACGCAATTTCGTGCACCTGATACACCTGCTCTTGCTGAGCACTTTCACTATATTAAGGACAGTAAAAACCGTCATACAGAATATCCTATTGTACGCCTATGCGCCTTAAGCTCCTTGCGTAGCCGGTTGATACACCACGTTGCCTTCGGGCCCAGTTATCAAGGTGGGGTGAACTACGCAAAGCAGTTATTTAGTCATGTAAGTGATAACAGTCTAACTATTTTTGACCGATGTTATCTCAGCGTTGAGCTACTGATTAATTGCCGTAAGCAACACCCACAGTCGCACTGGATGGTCCCGATTAAAAGCAACACGCAATACACCGTCATTAAATCTTACTCTGAGCATGACTTCAAAGTAGAGTAGAGATGAGTGTATCTGCGCATGCCAGAAAACAAGGCTCTTCGCTTCCTGAGTGCTGGCAGGCCAGACTGGTTCTTTATCCTGAGCCAATGGGGCCTGGAAAAATAAAAGGTCTGCTGTGCTCTTTGGATGATAAACAGGCTTTTGGTGCACAGGCCATTCTTGA
>NZ_JACGWD010000026.1:0-47895 GCF_014077565.1 Pseudoalteromonas sp. 5Ae-yellow | reverse complement strand
TTGGTCAGGAAAATCTCGAGATTGGACAATGATCAATGAAGTAAATTTAAATCCAGAAAAAAAAGAAGCAATGCGGGCGGCATAAAATTTAACTTGATGCGACAACTAACTTGAAAAACTCCGGTTTAAAGCTTTGAGGCGTAAACCCTCTTACCGTTGCAAAACTAATGCATTCACCAATAGTGATGTTTTTATTTAAACTCGCAATGCCCGTTTTAGTCACAACGGTTGGCTGCGAATAAATAATTTTATTTACATCAATAAATGAAGCTTTGTAGCTTTGTTTCCAGCTAGGGTTATCTGGATACTTAAAGTCGACATGGCGATGTTCCACAAATTCTTTGTAAAGTCGATTAATAGGTAGTGTGTAAAACTCAAACTTAAAGTCATGCTGCTGGGCAAACAAGGTAAGTAACTTTTGACTGAAACCATAATAGTCGCGGTTATCAGCCCCACTACCATCGTAGTATGGAAGGTATTCTATATTCTCTAAGCCTACTACGTAATGAGTCGCTGATTTAGCGTTGTTTATTAAAAGCAGCAAAGCGAATGGCAAATATATTAACTGCGTTGCTATTTTTTTTAATTGATTCATTAATAACCTAAGTAATATTAATGACGATTAGCTGTACGCTTTAATTTTAACAAATTTGCAAAGATTATGATAAGCCTATTTTGTTTTATGCAAAAAAAAGCCTGATTAAAATCAGGCTTTACAAAGTAAAAGGTTTAGCTTTTATCTCTTGGTACAAAATCGAGTACTGTTGCGTTTATACAGTAGCGGTCTGTGCCTCTAGGGCCTTCTCCTGGGAATAAATGACCAAGATGAATACCTGTACTTTTAGAACGTAGCTCAATACGTGTTATTCCCCAGCTGCTATCGTCATGCTGCGTTACACTACTTTTTACTGGGTGCTTAAACGACAACCAACCAGTACCGGAGTTAAACCTATCGCTTGTATCAAATAGTGGCTCGCCACTTAATTTATCAACAAAAGTACCGTCAGGTGTGTTTTTAAACTCTTTGTACTCTTTGCAGTAAGGTCTATCTGTTCGTGCATCAAATGCAACTTTATAAGCATCACTGTTACCTAATTTAAAAGCGCCTAATGCTTTATAAAACTCTTCAGGCGTTGCATAACCTTGACGACCATATACCTCAATACCATTTTCTAAAAACAAAATGGTTGGTGTTGCCCACGTGGCTGACTTAATAGTTAAATCATCAAGTTGGTCAGCATGGCGAAACGACATTGGTATTGTCCCTTTGTAATCATTTGCGACTGCTTTTTTAAATTTTTCACAGTACGGGCAGTAATCACGAGAATCAAGTACCACTATTTGCTTACCTGCGAGCAAAGCACTATTGTCTGCTTTTTCTACGGGTGTTTTATTAAAAACTCCCCCTGTAGAATGATCGGGGCAATAGCCATTAGGGTTCTTTTCTAGATAATTTTGATGATACTCTTCTGCCGATACAAAACCTTGAAGCGGTTTAATAACCGTTTCAATTTTGCCATAGCTCGCATCAGTTAAAAGCTGCTGATATTGCGATTTAACTTGTTCAGCTACTTTAGCTTGCGCATCAGTAGTCGTTAATACAATTGAACGATATTGCGTACCGATGTCGTTACCTTGGCGATTTTTTTGCGTAGGATCGTGACTTTCAAAATAGTTTTTTAAGAGATCTTCTGCTGAAATTATATTGCTGTTATACATAACTTGCACAACTTCAGCATAATTGTTCTCGTCAAAACGACGAGACTGATCGGTGATATTTCTGTACGTTGCTTTAAACCCATGGCCGTCTGCATAACCCGACTCAGCATCAATAACGCCATTAAGCGCTTCGTAGCGTTTTTCTGCTCCCCAAAAACAACCAGACCCCAGTACAATGGTTTCTACATGCATGGTGGCTTCTACATTACTGTGTTCTACCTTTTCCATAGATAAAGCAAAGCTGCCTGCGCTAAATATAATAGCAGCGCCTGATAAATATAATAAATGCTGGTGTTTCATAAAGTACCTCATAAACAAGTGCGTGCTAATTAAGACCTCCTTATCTTAATTTTCATTTCAACCTAATTACTTATTTAGTACGAAATGTATTAAGTTTTAGTCCTCAATAAATTAAATACGATTAATTGAATATAAAAACACTCTTAAAGTAAGCTGGGAAAATAAACACTAAACATAACCACTTAGTCGCAATGGTTTAAATAAATTAATAAAACTGTGTTACGTTTAAATTATGTTGTACAAATAGGTTTATTTAATGAAGCCAGCTCCCCATATTTATGCATTAACAAACAGTAGTTTACTACTTGATGCATCGCATTTAGACGCTACAGATAGACTCTCTATTCAAAAGAAAATTTGGGCTTTAGCTAGCCACTGTAAAAGCACTGATGAATTTACCGATTTGGTGCCAGCCATGAACTCGCTCACTCTCTATTTAAAATCAGATAAACACTTAAATAAGTGGTTACAAGTGCTACCTTCGCTGTGGAATGATATTAAAACGAGTACTTTTAAAGGGCAACATCACTTAATCGAAACCATATACAAGGGTGAGGATATTAATTACGTGGCTCGTTATCATAATTTAAGCGCTGATGAGGTTATTAATATTCATAGTAAAACCAAGTACCACGTTTTATTTTTAGGCTTTCAGCCCGGTTTTGCTTACCTACATGGTTTAGAAGAGCAATTACATACGCCAAGGCGTGATGAGCCACGCATTAAAGTTTCTAAAGGCTCTGTTGCGATAGGTGCTGAACAAACCGGAATTTACCCCGCAGATACCCCTGGTGGTTGGCACATAATAGGTCATACAGATACTGCTTTGTTTGATTCGACCTCGGAGCAACCTTGTTTAATTCAACCAGGCGATACGCTTGAATTTGTTCCGCTAGTTAATAAAGGAGCAACTCATGATTAAAGTACTTAAAAGTGGTGTATTACTTACAATTCAAGATTTTGGCCGTGATGGCTACCGCCATCTAGGTGTAAACAAAGCGGGCAGCTTAGACCCCTTTGTACAAATAATTGCTAATAGATTACTTAACAATAACGACAATGATGCCGTTTTAGAAATAACTGTTGGTCTGTGCGAGCTGGAATTCACCTGCGACACAGTAATTGCGCTTCATGGTGCAGATTTGCAAGCAACCCTTGATGGACAAGCAATTTACCCTGGTTGGACATACACAGTAAAAAATAAACAAGTACTGAGCTTTGCTACTGGTAGAGCGGGCTTAAGAGCTTATTTAGCGGTTAAAGGCGGTATACAAAATACTGAAGTTATGGGCTCTAAATCTACAGATTTGAACGCATGTTTTGGTGGTATTGAAGGTAGAGCTCTCGCCACTGGCGATGAAATACCTATTACTCCTTATTATGGAGAGTTTATAAAAGTAGGCGCAATTGCTCCCGCCCAGCGCAAGCTTATAAGACTGCACCCAAGCCCTCATGCTAATTTGTTAGGCGAGCCTTTACTTAACAACTTTGTATCTACCGCATTTAAAGTTAGTAGTAACAGCAACCGAATGGGCGTAAGGCTTGAGCATAAAAATAATTTGGCACATTCGCACTCTTTGCCATCACTAGGGGTGAGTCCTGGGAGTATTCAACTGCCACCGAATGGTGAGCCTATTGTGCTACTTAACGATGGTCAAACAACCGGGGGCTACCCTCTTTTAGGGACTGTAATTGAAGCCGACTTACATCAATTTGCACAATTTAGACCTTTAGATACTGTTGAATTTAAATATGTAACGTTTGAAGAAGCAGCAAAGGCGAAGCAGAAACTTGACGGGCACCTACATCAATTGAGCCTTGCACTTAAAAATAACCTATAAAATATTCTAGAATCAACACGTCCTAGATTTAAAAAATAGGTACCATGTAATAAAGGTTCAAATTCCGACGGCCGTTTCCTTACTCGCCGTTAATATTATTTTAATGTATAGCTTGGTGTTTAATGACTAAATCAACTTCTACTATGCCGTGTGTATTAATAACTGGCTTTGCTCCTTTTGGTGGCGAAGCTATCAATCCTTCTTGGCAAGCAGAGCAAAAACTTGATGAAACTATCATCATGAAACACAAAATATGTACACTAGAACTTGCCTGTGAATTTAATACGTCTATCAGTCAGCTTATAAACGCCATTGAGTCGCACAATCCGGCGGTTGTTTTATGTATAGGCCAAGCTGGTGGGCGCAGCGAAATATCAATTGAGCGTATTGCAATAAACGTTGACGATGCACGCATTAAAGACAATGCAGGTAAGCAGCCTATCGATACACCAATAGAAAAAAATGGCCCTGATGCCTATTTCACAAACTTACCAATAAAGCGCATGTTACAAGCACTGCACAACAGCAATATACCTGCTGCCATTTCCAATACAGCAGGTACGTATGTGTGTAATCACGTTATGTATGGTCTTATGCATTACATAAATGATCACTGCGCTGTAATGAAAGGTGGCTTTGTGCATATTCCTTATTTACCAAGCCAAGCTGTGCACCACAATGGCGCACCAAGCATGAGCGAAGAAACCGTTATTAATGCCCTGAGAGTTATGATTGCACAAGCTTTGAACAATAATAGCGACGTAAAAATAGCAGCAGGAACTACGCATTAACCACTTTGGTGCAATTACATCTAGCTTGGTGCATAAATTTTTCTTAATTAATTGTAAAAGCTATGTGACTTGAGTAATTTTTTCTGATAAAACAAGGTTTCGCAGCACAGCAAATTGGCTCTGCTGCACACATAATAGGAATGAGGAGTTACTATGTGTTCAATTTTTGGGGTATTAGATATTAAATCTGATCCCACTCAATTGCGTACCCAAGCAATTGAAATGTCAAAGCTGCTTAGACACCGTGGCCCAGATTGGTCTGGTGTATATGCATCTGAAAAAGCTATTTTAGTGCATGAGCGTTTAGCTATTGTTGGTGTATCAAGCGGTGCACAGCCTTTATACAATCCTGAAAAAACAAATATTTTAGCGGTTAACGGTGAGATTTATAATCATAAAGAACTTGCAGCAGAGTTAGACGTTGATTTTACTTTTCAAACTCAATCAGACTGTGAAGTTATTTTAGCGCTGTATAAACAAAAAGGGCCTGACTTTTTAGATGACCTAAATGGCATTTTTGCATTTTGTTTATACGACGAAGAAAATGACGCCTACTTAATTGGCCGTGACCATATTGGTATTATCCCGCTTTACACCGGTCACGACGAGCACGGTAACTTTTACGTTGCTTCTGAGCTAAAAGCACTTTCTCCAATTTGTAAGCATATTGAAGAATTTCCACCAGGGCATTACCTGTACAGCAAAGATGGCAAAATGACGCCTTATTACAAACGTGATTGGGAAACATTTGATGCAGTTAAAGATAACAGCGCAGAAGCGCAAGACGTTAAAGATGCATTAGAAGCGGCCGTTAAACGTCAATTAATGTGTGACGTGCCTTACGGTGTATTACTTTCTGGTGGTTTAGACTCATCGGTTATCTCTGCTATTACCCAGCGCTTTGCTGCAAAACGTATTGAAGATAACGACGAAAGCGATGCATGGTGGCCTAAGCTGCATTCTTTTTCAGTAGGTCTTGATGGCTCACCTGATTTAGCGGCTGCACAAAAAGTAGCTGACATGATTGGTACTATTCATCACCCTATCATTTTTACCATTCAAGAAGGTATTGATGCATTACGTGAAGTGATTTACCACATAGAAACCTACGACGTAACAACAATTCGTGCCTCTACACCTATGTACCTAATGGCTCGCCAAATTAAAGCAATGGGCATTAAAATGGTGTTATCTGGCGAAGGTGCTGATGAGCTATTTGGTGGTTACTTATACTTCCATAAAGCCCCTAACGCACAAGAGTTTCATGAAGAGCTAAACCGTAAAGTATCAAAACTGCATATGTTTGACTGTTTACGTGCTAATAAATCAATGGCGGCATGGGGCGTAGAAGCACGTGTACCGTTTCTTGATAAAGAATTTGTTGATGTTGCTATGCGTATCAACCCTGAAGCTAAAATGTGTAAAGATGGAAAAATTGAAAAACACATTTTACGTGAAGGCTTTGAAGGTTACTTACCTGATGAAGTGCTATGGCGTCAAAAAGAGCAATTTTCAGACGGTGTAGGCTACAGCTGGATTGATACCTTAAAAGAGTTTGTAAATGAGCAAGTGAGCGATCAAGAGCTTGCAAATGCAAAATTTAAATACCCTATTAATACACCAGATTCAAAAGAAGCTTACTACTACCGTACTATTTTTGAATCGCATTTCCCTGGTGATGCATCAGCTAAATGTGTACCGCATGGTAAATCGGTAGCGTGTTCGACTTCTGAAGCACTTGCATGGGACGCATCGTTCCAAAACAATGCTGATCCATCAGGTCGTGCTGCAGGCGTTCATAACGACGCATATGCAAGCAAAGGTTAATACTCTTTGTTTAGCGAAGCGTAAGCCTAAATGGCTTACGCTTCGCTTTATAAAGCTCACTTCCACCGAATCTGTTTTTTATAGCCCTGCACATAACTTAAAAGGCTCAAGTGCTTTAATTGTTATTTATAAAAATGGGTTAACATCAAAAACAATGCAATATATTGCATCACAATCAACTTACCCTGCTACCGTATTTTTAAATCAAAATGAGATAACTAAACGCCATTGTAAAATTCGCTGGTTTAATCAAACGAGTGAAATTAAACGCTGTGGACATGGTACTTTAGCAGCCGCTAATTTTTTAATAGACCATTTGGGTTATTGCCCTGAAGTATTTACTTCAATGAGTAATGAGCGCTTTACTATAAGAGTAAAAAAACAAGGCGCTCAGCTGTTACTAAAAAGCATAGAGCCTAAAAAAAGCGAGTTAGCTGAAGGTGAGTTAAAAAGTGTGTTTTCAGTAGCAATAAAAGCAGCCTACACTACCGCTGATAAAAACGGTTATACGGTTGTATTATTTAATAAAGAATTTAGTAAAGAATTCGATAAATCAGTTAAAAAAGACGATTTAAAAAGCGTACACGTTGATTTTAAAGCTTTGTGTGCACTCCACAAAAATGCAGTAATTACCCTTAGTATAAAAAATAAAGACAAGAAAAATGCCATAGCGCGTTTTAGATATTTTGCCCCCCAGTTTGGCGTAAATGAGGACAGTGCAACGGGCTCTGCGGTATCTGTTATTGCCCCACTTCTATTTAGACTGCATGGTTTAAATAAAGCTAAGCTTATACAGCAATCAAATAATGGCGCATTGCTAAACTATGAGTTTAACAATGCCCAAGTTGTCATTTACTAGGGCGTGTTGATCTTTGCGAATTGAAATTTGTTCAATCTAGGGGCGATTAAATCGCGGCGCGAGGTTTGTAACCTAGTGGGCTAAGTAAAAATCGAGCAACAAAGAGTTTATCGCCCCTAGGCAGAACCCGAAGGGCAGCACATGTTTGGCATTTATGCTGCGTTATTGCCTATTTATGTGGAATAACCACACTTCATAGGCTCTGCCTTGCCTAAAAACCAAACATATTGCTGCAAATTCAACTATCAAAGATCAACACGCCCTAAACTTAAGTAACGTTTAAAGCGGTCTTAATAAACACAGGGCAAAATAGTTACTATCGTCTTGCCATGTTTGCTCTAACTTTAAATTAGCTTGCGCTGCAAGCTGCTTAAACGACTCGAGCGTGTACTTGTGAGAGTTTTCTGTATGGATACTTTCGCCTTCTATAAAGTCTATTTGCTGATCATTTATAATCACGCTTTGAGTACGATTACTTACTAAATGCATTTCGATACGGCTATGTTGCTCGTTAAAGCGTGACTCGTGGCTAAAATTGTCTAAGTTAAATGTGCCATTTAACTCGTTATTAATACGTTGTAGTAAGTTTTTATTAAACGCGGCGGTAACTCCCGCTTTATCGTTATATGCATCAAGTAACACTTGGCGCTCTTTTACTAAATCAACCCCAATTAATACATAACCATTTACACCGCATAAGCGATGGAAATTATTCATAATTTCTATGGCTTTAACTGGGGCAAAATTACCAAGAGTAGAGCCCGGAAAGTACACCAAATTAGTTTGACTGTCTAAAGCGGTGTCTTTGGTTAGCTGTTTGACCATTTGGCTATGTGTAAAGTCTCCTAATAATGGCGAAATTGCCAAATCTGGAAATAACGGTGACAAATGTGCAAGTGAATAACTGAGCATCTCCTCAGATATTTCAAACGGTACAAAGGTTTTAACGTTTGCCATATGCGCTAATAAATAGGCTACCTTTTTACCCGAGCCACAGCCAGGCTCTATAATAGAGAGGTTTTCAGGTAGCATTTGAGCAATCGACTTTGAGTGTTGCTCTAATATAGAAAGCTCAGTACGTGTAACATAATACTCTTGTAAGGTTGTTATTTGCTCAAATAATGCAGCACCTTTATCATCATAAAAATATTTACACGGAAGCGTTTTTTGTTGTTGAGTTAATCCGCTTATCACGTCGTTTAGAAATTCAGTGTCGGTTATGTTGCTTTGCTTAATCGCTGTTACTTGGCTCATACTATATCCTTAGCTAGTCTTATCCCGCTGCACATCCACGCTTGATGCGGGTAATAAAAATTACGGTATGTTTGTCGTAAATGGTTTTGAGGGGTAAACACACACCCACCACGTAACACCATTTGGTTATTCATAAACTTACCATTGTATTCCCCTGCTATTCCTTCAATAGGCTTAAAACCGGGGTATGGTAAATATGCACTGTTCGTCCATTGCCAACACGAATCAGTTAACTGATTTATTTCAGTATCACTATTTGCTTGCTGAGGTGTTAGGTAGTGATTATTAATCTCTGTTGAAGGTGTATTTTTAGCTGCATATTCCCATTCGAACTCTGTAGGCAAGCGAGCCTTTACAAAATTAGCATATGCACTGGCCTCAAAATAACTAACATGACAGATCGGGGCATTTAAATTAAGAGGTTCTAATCCATAGTGTGTAAACTCAAACCACTCGTTATCTATACAATGCCAATACAATGGTTGCGTTAGAGCGTTGTTTTGTATATTTGCCCAACCGTCACTTAACCAATACTGTGGATTGCTGTATCCACCGGCATTTATAAACTCTAAATATTCCCCATTAGTGACCAACTTATTGGCGAAGCTAAATGGATGAATTAATACTTGGTGTTTAGGGCGCTCGTTATCGTATGCAAATTCATCGTCGGCATTTGTGCCTATATTAATAATACCTTGCTCAAAGTTTATAAAATTAAGGGGCTTAATATCAGTTGATTTGTTTTGGCTATTTAAAAACGATATTTTATATTGCGGAAATAATGGATTTACTGAAAAGTTATATTTGATGTCCATCAGCATTAGTTCTTGATGCTGTTGCTCGTGGTGTAACCCAAGTTCAATAATATCTTTAATTTGTGGGCTAACTTCAGTTTTAAGTAATTCAACCACACAGCTATCTACATGCTCTCTATAAGCTAAAACTTCATCTAAACTAGGCCTGGATAAACTACCTCGGTGTGCGCGCTTAAATTGCTCTCCAATACCATTGTAGTAAGAATTGAAAAGCATTCGGTAGTGAGAGTTAAACACAGTGTACTGCTTGCAATAAACACTAAGTAAAAACGTTTCAAAAAACCACGTCGTGTGCGCTAAATGCCATTTACTTGGGCTGGCATCTGCCATAGCTTGTAATTGGCAATCTTCTACAGTGAGTGGTTCAATAATAGCCAGGCTTTCGCCTCTAACGCTGTAAAAGCGTTTAACAAGTTCGTTTTGATTGGTATTGTTTAAAGCGCATTCACGCATAATAGTATTAATCCTTTGCCTATCTATTTATAAAATATAGCTTAGGGCATGCTGAGCTTTTTGGATTGAAATTTGTTCAATCTAGGGGCGATTAAATCGCGGCACGAGGTTTGTAACCTAGTGGGCTAAGTAAAAACCGAGTAACAAAGAGTTAATCGTCCCTAGAAAGAACCCAAAGGGCAGTGTATGTTTGGTATTTATGCTGCGTTATTGCCTATTTATGGGGAATGACCACACTACATAGGCTCTGCCTTGCCTAAAAACCAAACATACTACTGTAAATTCAATCGCCAAAATTCAACATGCCCTAATGTTGTGTTAAATCATATTCATATTACAACTTGATTAAAGATGCTTATCAGCTTATAAATTTATACTAGCCCTGGAGGGAAATTTGCTCTTTGCTGCTCAGTTTTTAATTATTCTCACGTGTATGTAAGCATGTAGAATAACGCAGATTTGAAACAGCACCGTTAGGTTACAAACTTAGGATCGATTAAATCGCTCCTAAATAGAACAAATTTTAATCCTAAAAGGTCAACAAGCCCTAGTATTTAAGCATTAATTAAGTTGCTTAAAAGTGATCTTTTTTTACTTAACCAAGTAAATTAATACTTTTAATAGCAAACTAAATTTTAACGTTCACTGAATTTATAATTTTAGGGCTTTTTAAATAAAAGAATCATGAATTTGGCTATATAAACAGCGTTTTAAATGCAAATTCATTTACATTTAATATTTAACTCATACACTACTAGCTGTATGATCACTCTTCAAATTAGTTAGTCTTCAAATAATTATGGTATTACATTTACTTAATATTTAAAGGCTAATGTAATTCGATATGACGCCGAATTTATTTTGGCTTGTTAGGACAACTAAAGAGGTATTGCATGAAGGAAAATCATGACAAATATAGTATTGACAGTACAGACTACACTGTAGGTCAAGACAACGTACAAAAATGGGGGCTTGATATACATAACTCTGTTTTCGGCATAAGTGCCGGACTGATTGTCATTTTTTTAATCGCCATTCTTGTTACCGATCCACAAACGGCTAAATCTGCTCTTGATGGTATAAAAACAGATATTATCAATAACTTTGACGCCTTATTTATGTGGGCTGCTAATTTTTTCGTTGTTTTTTGTTTAGCGCTTATTGTTTCACCTTACGGTAACATTCGTTTAGGTGGTGATGATGCTAAACCGACTCACTCACGTATCTCATGGTTAGCTATGTTATTTGCTGCGGGAATGGGTATTGGCTTAATGTTTTGGGGCGTTGCTGAACCACTTGCTTATTATACAGGCTGGTTTGAAACACCACTGAATGTAACACCTAATACACCCGAGGCGGCAAAAGTAGCAATGGGTGCGACTATGTTTCACTGGGGTCTTCACCCGTGGGCTATTTATGCCGTTGTAGGGCTTTCGCTTGCATTTTTTACTTATAATAAAGGCTTACCACTGTCTATTCGTTCTATCTTTTATCCTATTTTAGGTGATAGAGCATGGGGCTGGCCAGGTCACCTCATCGATATTTTAGCCGTGCTTGCAACCCTGTTTGGTCTTGCTACTTCTTTAGGACTTGGGGCACAGCAAGCTTCTGCAGGAATAGACCATGTATTTGGTACCTCAGGCGGAGTTGGTTCACAAATTTTAGTCATTATAGGTGTTTCACTTTTAGCTATTGTTTCAGTAATTCGTGGGATTGATGGCGGCGTTAAAGTGCTTAGTAATGCCAATATGCTAATCGCCTTAGTTTTGCTTATCTTTGTTTTTTTAGTAGGCTTTGCTGTTTCTGTAGGTAATATCCCGACTACTGTTATGGGGTATATAGAAAATATCATCCCACTAAGTAATCCTCATGGTCGTGAAGATGAAACTTGGATGCACGGGTGGACTGTATCTTATTGGGCATGGTGGATTTCTTGGTCACCGTTCGTAGGTATGTTTATCGCGCGTGTATCACGTGGTCGTACAATTCGTGAATTCTTAATTGCGGTATTGCTTGTTCCTACTGCTGTTACTATTTTATGGATGTCTATATACGGCGGAATTGCAATTGATCAAGTAATCAACGGTGTAGGTGAACTAGGTGCTAATGGCCTAACTGAAGTACCTTTAGCTATGTTCCAAATGTTTGATGCATTACCTATGGCGAACATTTTATCATTTGTAGCAATTATTTTAGTATTGGTTTTCTTTATTACTTCATCGGACTCTGGTTCTTTGGTAATTGATTCAATCACTGCCGGTGGCAAAATTGATGCTCCAGTACCACAGCGTATTTTTTGGGCTGTGACTCAAGGTGCGGTAGCCGCTGCATTACTTTGGATAGGCGGGACTGAAGCGATTCAAGCACTTCAAGCTGGCTCTGTATCAGCAGGATTACCTTTCACTATTGTATTGTTATTTATGTGTTTAAGCTTAGTTTTAGGTTTACGAACTGAGCCTCGCTCAATTAAATAATACTTTGAGTAAGTAACGTAATACTTTTACTTAGTAACAAAAGCGCCGCAATTTTTGCGGCGTTTTTTTGTTTAACTATTTAAAATCATACCAATTCGCTTAATAAAGTGATCTATTTTGTGGCAGGAAAATCGTATCGATAGTAAGGCAAAAATTTCGTTATTTAGTTATTCTAAATGAGAGATTTTTAACGCAGCTAGCGTCAGGTTTAACCCCCAAAACGATTAAAGTATCATTGCGTATTGGTATTATACCCACAACTCTGAAATTGGAGTATCTACACGGTAATGATGACTCAGTTGCGCTTGTAGAAGCTCGGCTGTAGCAAGCGCATCCGTTAGAGCATTATGGTTATTATATGGAGGTAATGAGTATCGCTTGCGGCAATCTGTTAATCTGAGCGATCCAAGTTTTGTGTTAAACAATCGGCCTAATACTCCCTGCCTTGCTTTTAGTGCTCTTTTTTCTAGCTCCATTGTATCAACAAGTGCAAACTCAATACCTTCTTTAAGCCTCAGTAATAACGCATTATTTAAAAAATGGCGCTCTATTGCAGCGTAATGCACCACGACAACTTTGCCACTTAGCGCTTCAAGTAAAGGTTCAATAATTCGATTAAAGTCAGGTGCGTCATCCACCTCAGAGTGCGTTATTCCATGAATTAAAATAGATTCTTCATGCAGGTTACGTCTTGGTTGAACAACCCAATGCCGACTGTGTTTGCAATAAATACGCTTTAAATTAAATGGCACTAAGCCAACACTCACAATATCGTCGTTTTGGCTATTTAAACCTGTTGTTTCAAAGTCCATTGCTACAAAAGGCACATCTTCTACTGCGGCTTTATCTTGGTTATAAGCACCTGCATAAAAGTGTTTTAGAAGTTTATTTTCGGTGTTGTTGGCAAGCTCGTTGTATCTAGCTTGCCAATCAACTGCTTTGTAATTACGCTGATTCATAGGCTACTTTACACCAGAGTTTGCAGTGTAGCTAAATTTTAAATAGCTTTGTGCTTTTTCTAAAATAGCGAATGCCTCTTTCAAGTTTCGCTGTTCAAAAGGAGAAAGTAAATGTGGGTCTAAGTCGTTATCAGGCTCTTCGCCCTTCTCTATTTGCCACGCTTGATGGCGAATTCGCATCATAGCAATATACTCAAGTGCATCACGTAAATCTTGCGCTTTACCCTGCGGTAATAGCTTAGCTTCAATAATATCTTCTAATCGCTCAAATGAGTTTTGTTTACGCGAACCAATAGCTAATGCGTGTACGCGTATAACATCAGAAAGTGGTGCAGTCCCTCTTCGCTTTAAGTTCATTGAACGCTTATGTTGGCCGTTATGCTCCATAACAAAGCCTTTAAAAAAGCCAAGCGGTGGTGTTCTATTTCGAGCATTTGCTGCCATATTTGCTAGAAATATAAGATTCACTTTACTTTGTTTCGCTATAAATATTTTAAGCTCGTCGGCCCACTTGGTTTTACCCCACACACCGTCTAAATCAAAAAATATAGAGCTATTAAGCAGTGCTTGTGGTTTTGGCTGGGCTATCCAATCTGCAAATTGATCGAACCACTCTGAGCGAGTTTTACGCCATTTTTTAAACGACGCCATTATTTCGCCATCACAATAAGTGTAACCACACTGCGCTAAGCCATCACACACAAAATCGGCAATATTTTGAAAGTACGCGTTATGTTTTTCATCGTCGTAACTGTCATCTAAAATTAGTGCGTTATCTTGATCAGTTACAATAAGTTGCTCGTCGCGAGCCATTGAGCCCAGTGCAATAAAACAATAAGGAACGGGAGGTGGACCAAACTTTTCTTCAGCTAATACCAGTAATCTTTGTTTAAAAGTACGTCCGATAACGGCCATGGCAGTACCAATCATGTGTGAATTTGCATCTTCGTTAACCATACGGACAAATACATTGGGTAATTGGCGTGCATAATGCGCTAAATCCTCAATTGTTTGTTGAGCAAGTATGCCGCGTACAAGTAATAAGCTGCTTTGCGATTCGTAACGTAAAATATCAGAGAGCGAGATAACTCCTATAGGACGTCTTTTTTGTACTACGGGTAA
The DNA here is from genome assembly GCF_014077565.1 of Pseudoalteromonas sp. 5Ae-yellow. Classification (NCBI taxonomy): domain Bacteria; kingdom Pseudomonadati; phylum Pseudomonadota; class Gammaproteobacteria; order Alteromonadales; family Pseudoalteromonadaceae; genus Pseudoalteromonas; species Pseudoalteromonas sp. 5Ae-yellow. The sequence continues at coordinate 33,481 of NZ_JACGWD010000026.1, read as the reverse complement.
ATGATGGAGATTATCTCTGAGCATGGCCAGTACCGCTTCAAAAATATAGTCATTAGCATCTAAAAGCACTAAGTTAGTAGACATAATCTCTTTTGCTTGTGTGTTAAAATCAAGCCCTTTAGCCACTACTTTTGAGCGTAAATCCCTATCGGTTATTATGCCAACGACTTGTCCATCATCTTCCTCAGGATCGTCGTTTATTGGTTTATTTACATCGGTTACCAAAACTGACGATACAGCCTCTTCGGTCATTAATTTAGCGATATCTTGTATTGTAGATGTTGCATCTACGGTGACTACATCTCTGTGAATTAATGATTTTACTTTAGCGGTTGTAAGGTCATTGCCATCAGCTTGTTCAACAATAGCTTGATGTAAACGCACGTTACCATCTGTTTCAAAGTAATCAGCAAACGCATCAAACTCATCACAGTAACGATTAAATAGCTCAACATTTATACAATAAACTAACGTATCTTCAAGAGCAGTTGCAGGAAAACGCACCTTACGGTTCATCAATAAACCCATTTGACCAAATATTCCTGCAATGGCCAAACGATTGTATAGCTCACCATTTCGGCGATACATTTCTACAGAACCACTTCTAATCACATACAAATCAGATATGTCTTGTCCAAAACTTAAAATGTCTGTTTTTGCTCTAAAATAAGCAACTTCTACTTGTTGAGCTAGCTCATTAAGCGCTTTTTGAGGTAAGTCATCAAAAGGAGGATGTTGTGCTAAAAATTGTGCGATTTCAACTTGTTCGGCTTGCATAAATCCCTTCCTGTATGCGCATTAAAATGACTAAATATGTTTTGCAGATTAACACTATCATCGGAGTGTGAAAACAATTACTGCACAATTTTGGGCACAAAAAAAGAGCCTAAATAGACTCTTTAAATGTAATACTTATTGTAAAAATTTATTTACCGCGCTGAGCGTCTTTTTGGGCTTTTTTGGCTTCTTTACGTTGCTGTAAAACAGCTTGTGCCTCATTACCAATATGGCCTTCGCCACGGGCTTGCGCTAATTCTATTTGCTTTTGGCGCTCCGCAAAACGTGTCCGTTGCTCGTCTGTCACTTCTTCAATACAATGATGACAAGATACACCTTCCATGTATTCAGGCTTTAACTTTTCGTCTTCTGTAATTGGCATACGGCACGCGTGGCATTGATCATAAGAGCCCTTTTGTAAGTCGTGATCAACCGCAACGCGATTATCAAATACAAAACATTCTCCTTCCCACATGGTTTCTTCTTTTGGCACTTCTTCTAGATATTTTAAAATGCCGCCTTCAAGATGATAAACTTCGTCAAAACCTTGCTCTTTCATGTAGGCCGTCGATTTTTCGCAGCGGATACCACCTGTACAAAACATCGCTACTTTTTTATGTTTTTCAGGGTCTAAGTTTTCTTTAGCCCACTGTGGAAATTCGCGAAAAGTTTTAGTATTTGGATCGACTGCATTTTGAAATGTACCAATTTCAATTTCGTAATCATTACGTGTATCAATTAAAATTACTTCTGGGTCAGATATAAGTGCGTTCCACTCATTTGGCTTTACATAGCTACCCACAACTTTAAGCGGATCTACGCCTTCAACGCCCATCGTTACAATTTCTTTTTTTAGTTTTACTTTAGTGCGGTAAAACGGGCATTCATCATCGTAAGATTCTTTTGTTACGATGTTTTTTAAATTTGGTTGCTCATCAAGCCATGCTAATAAGTTGTCTATCCCTTCACGTTTTGCAGAAACAGTGCCGTTTATACCTTCGGCAGCGAGTAGTAAAGTACCGCGTACTTCATTTGCTTCCATCACTTCAAGCAACGGCTTACGGATAGCTTCAAATTCAGGTAAACCAACAAATTTATACAGCGCACATACTACAAAGTGATCGCCCGTTACATTATCTTTATGAACAACAGTCATTATATTTCCTATTTTGCCTTATTAGCCAGTATTGGCGTTTACCGAATCGTAAATCCGGCGCATATGGGGCGCGTATTTTACGCTTTTTTAGTTTAATTGCAAAAAATAGCGCTATAGATTGGTTTTTACTGTTAGCGACCTATCTGTGTAAGCTATAATGCGCTGATAAATTTATAGACTTAATTTGCTCATTTTGGAGAAACACACATTGCAGTTTACTGATCTTGGGATTGATACACGCCTTGAAACACAACTAGCACATCAAGGGATCACCCAGCCCACCGATATTCAAGCGCATGCAGTGCCTACCGCACTTGCAGGGCATGACATTTTCGCTCAGTCTAAAACTGGGTCGGGCAAAACCTTGGCGTTTTTATTACCTGCTGTACAAAGGGTTATGAAACAAAAAGCACTCAGTAAACGCGATCCTCGTGTACTTATTGTTGCTCCTACTCGTGAGCTTGCTACGCAAGTATTTACTCAGCTGCGTTTATTAATTGCAGGCACAGCCATTAAGGCCGTAAAAATACTTGGTGGCGAAAACTTTAATGACCAAATAAAAGCACTTAGAAACGACCCACAATTCGTAGTTGCTACACCAGGGCGTTTAGCTGATCACATTACAAAACGTTCATTACAATTGAGTGGACTAGAACTGCTTATTTTTGATGAAGCCGATCGTATTTTAGATTTAGGCTTTACCGAGCAGTTAAAAATGATTAACGAGCAAGCTAATCACCGTTTACGTCAAACGTTATTGTTTTCTGCAACACTTGACCATGCTCAAGTAGATGCTCTATCACGTAACCTATTAAAAAAACCAAAGCAAATTACGCTAAGTGCAGCGAACGAGCAACATAGCGATATTAAACAAACTTTATATCTAGCCGATCACCTTGATCATAAAGAAGCGCTATTAGAGCACTTTTTGAATCAAGATGATGTTGGTCAATGCATTATCTTCACAGCAACACGTTCTGACACGAGTCGCTTGAGTGAAGCGCTTAATGCTAAAGGCTTCAAGTCTGTAGCGCTTGCTGGTGATTTAACACAAAATAAACGTTTAGATATAATGGATTCGTTTAGTCGCGGAAACTTTAAAATATTAATCACCACCGATGTTGCATCTCGTGGTTTAGATTTACTAAGTGTAACGCATGTTATTAACTTTGATTTACCAAAACACGCTGAAGAGTATGTACACCGCATAGGTCGTACAGGACGAGCTGGCTTTAAAGGTAACGCAATTTCATTAGTTGGCCCAAAAGATTGGGCAAGTTACTTAGCTATTAAAGCATTTTTAAATGATGAGTTAAAATTTGCGAGCGTAGAGGGCTTAAAAGCTAAGTTTAAAGGTTTAAAAGATAAAAAGCCTGAGGCAACGTGGGATAAATCTAAAGAAAAATCCGCCGCTGTTAAAAAGCCTGTATTTAAACGCAAAGCCAAACCTAAAAAGCCAACAGCACCAATTAAAGCACCAATGAACATTGATGGCGATACACCAATGCGCCGTAAAAAAAAGACTGAGCAGGAATAATTATGAGTTACCTAGGAACCACACAAACATTATTTGTAAAAGAAGTGAGTAACGAAGGTGCTTACTTAGATGGTCATGATTTAGGTGAAGTGTTTTTACCAAAACAAGAAATTAAACATGAGCTTGAAGCGGGCGATAGCATTAGTGTATTTATCTTTTTAGACAACGCTAACTTAGCAACTGCCACAACTAAAAAGCCACACGCACAAGTAGGTGAATATGCCCTGCTTCGCGTTAAAGAAATTAATAGTATTGGTGCATTTTTAGATTGGGGTCTTGAGAAAGATGTACTAACCCCGTTTAACGAACAAAAACCACGCATGCAAGAAGGTCACTCATATTTAGTTCGTCTGTACCTTGATAATGCAAGCCAACGTATTTGTGCATCAAACAACTTTAATCGCTTCCTATCTAAAGATGAGCCACAATATACTCACTTACAAGAAGTGGATTTAATTGTTGCTGGCAAAACAGATATTGGCTACAAGGTATTAATTGAAGAATCGCATTTCGGTGTTGTTTTTTACAATATGGTATTTAAAAGCTTATTTGTGGGTCAAAAGCTTAAAGGCTTCATTCAAAAAGTACGTGAAGATGGAAAAATTGATGTTGTATTAGAAAAGCCAGGTATGGGAAAAGTAAGTGACCTTGGTGAAACTATTATGCAAAAACTAAAAAATGAAGGTGGTGTTATCCCATTAGGTGATAAGTCTGAACCTGAAGCAATAAAAAAGATGTTTTCTACTAGTAAAGCTAACTATAAAAAAGCAATTGGTGGATTATTCAAACAAGAATTGATAGATATTGAAGCGAAATCCATTCGCTTAAGATCTTAATTATAAATAATAGGCTGTAATTACTAATATTATCTGTTTGTAATTAACCTAAAATATACTTATAAGGCAATGTACATTGCGTATATTGCCTTGAATAATCAAGCTCTTCACCTTTTGACTCTAGGTTAAGCGGTGCCAAACGAAAAACCTTCTTTTCGCATTCTATTTTTTTATCATCAAGCTTAGATATGCAATCAGTTACTGTTATATGCTGAGATGTAAGTGTATCCTCATTTTTGTAACATAGGTGGTGTGCATAATCTTGCATTGTTTGTTTAAAATCGAACATATTGACAGGGTAATTCGTGATTATATCTGTTACTGATGTAACATCATCATATACTTTATTAGAAAAAAGATTTTTATTTACTGAAAAACCCGCAACAATAATTATAAAACCTAATAATAACTTCAAAACAAACCCCTACTACATTTCAATCCTAATAATGTAACATAAAATACACATGAGGTAAGGGCTTTTAGCACTATATTGCTGCTTTTTGTTAAATTATTCTATAGACCTATTAACATCACTAAGCACTTTTACGGGATCATCCGCCTGAGTAATAGGTCGGCCTATAACTAAATAATCACTTCCTGCATCTATTGCTTGCTTAGGAGTCATAATACGCTTTTGATCGCCAGCATCACTGCCTTCAGGACGTATACCTGGTGTTACAAGTTTAAAGTTCTCACCTAACTCTGCTTTTAAAGCTTTTGCTTCTTGTGCAGAACACACAACGCCATCAAGCCCTGCTTCCTTTGCAAGCTTAGCTAAATATATAACTTGCTCTTGAGCAGATTTATCAACGCCTAAACGCTTTAGTTCTGTTTCATCCATGCTTGTTAATACAGTAACCGCGATAAGTAATGGCGCTTTATCGCCAAATTGTTCTAGAGCCGATTTAGCTTTGCTCATCATTTCAAAACCACCAGAAGCATGAACGTTTACCATCCACACACCTATTTTCGCAGCTGCAGTAACAGCTTTAGCTACTGTATTAGGGATGTCATGAAATTTTAAATCTAGAAAAACATCAAAACCTAAATCAATTAACTCTTTAACAAATGCAGGTCCAAAATAAGTAAACATCTCTTTGCCTACTTTAAGACGGCATGTATCAGGAGAAAGTTGTTTAACAAAGTTTAAAGCAACCTCTTGATCATCGTAATCTAATGCTATAAGAATTTTTTTTGAGTGTTCGAAAGACATGACTATCCTAATGTATGGCTATAATACCAATCCGCAATTATACTTAATCAATTTGAGGACCAAATCTGACGCTAACTGCGTTAAAAATTTCTTATATAGAACAATAATATTAAAAATTTTTTGCCTTGTTATCGACACAATTTTCTTACCTCAAAACAGACCACTTAATTAAGCGAATTGATATAAAGTAATTGTATAAGTAGATTTAATGCAATAGTGCTAGCTGGTAATTTGAGAGAAGGTGTAGAGAAATTTATATAGACACAACATCAAAAAATTCCAACCCAGTAAACTCTCAGTTTAATTTGCTAAAATTATCATAGTTAAATCCGATATTATTTAAGGGGTTATTAAAATCCGTCTAAGCCTCGACTTGGAACAATGGTTTCCCAATGCTTACAAGAAGGGCAATTCCAATATATGGTGTAGCTTGTAAAACCGCAATGCTGACATTGGAAATCAGGTTTTGTAGCAATATAAGAGGTTACAAGCTTATCAATTTCATTAAGTACTTCTTTAGTATTTTTATTTTGGTCACCCATTAATTGCAGTAAAAAACTGAAACCACGAATAGTAGGTTGACGTTTTAAGCTATCAGTTAGAAATTCAAAGGCTTGTTTAGTGTGTCCTTGCTCAAGCAATGCTTGGCAATGTTTTATTTTAATTAATACACCGCCCTTTTCTAACAAGTCACTGACTAATTCATGAAATTGATGCGTTAAATTTAATTGTTTATAGCTGTGAGCTAGCTCATCAATAAACAACGGCGCAAACAAAGTGAATTGTGATACAAGCTCACGCCAGTAATAAATAGCTTTAACGTAATCTTCTTTCGCGTAAGCAACTAATCCTAACTCGTAAAGCGGACGTACGGCTTTATAATTTAAGCTAATCGCTTTTCTCATTAGTTGGGGTGTGTTATCACTTAAAGCTGATTCACAATAAAAATTAGCAATCGCTTTAAATTGTTGTTCTTTTGAAAATAGTTCGCTGTGGGCTTCAAACATGTTGATGCCTTTTTCCCATTCACGGGTTTGCGAATATAAAGTAATAATAGGGTCTAGTGCTGCTACATGGCCAGCCTTAACTAACCAAACTAAGTGCTCTTCTGCACTATCTAGTAGACCAGCCATTATATAATCTTCGGCAAGTTCTAAACGGCTAGTTGCAGCTTGTTGTTCATTTAAGCCTGGGTGTTTTAATAGAAGTTCATGAATTTTAATTGCGCGGTCTAATTCACCTCTACGGCGAAACATGGTGGCAAGTATAGAATAGTGTTCAACAGAGTCAGCTGAAACTTCAAGCAAATTAATCAAGTGCTCTAAGCCTTGGTCTTCTTCTCTGTCGAGTAGAAACTTTAAGCCTTTGCTGTATTCAGAAGTGATCTGACGATTTAGTTGATGAGCTTGGTTTTTAGCACTGTTTTTACCCATAATCCAGCCGTAACCGGCGGCAACAGGTAATAGTAAAAACAAAAGCTCAATCATAGTTAGGTGTCTTTATTCGCGGCAAGCTTTTTTTTATCTTTTTCAGGCGCTAATTGCTTTTTTAAGCGGTAGTTTTGCCACTTTAATTGTGAAAACAATTTAAAGCTAATAAAACAACCCACTAAAACACCTAATAAAAAGCAGATACTTATTATTACAGCTAAAGGTAGTGTATTACTGGCTATAATATAATTTATTTGTACTAACTGTGGGTTTTGTGACCCTAATACAAATGCACTGATAAGGCATAGCGCAACCAGAATAATTTTTAATACCTTGAACAAGTAACTACTCCACTAAGTTAACTAGGCAATGCTTTCATTTACGCGGTCGCGTAATTCTTTGCCTGGTTTAAAATGAGGTACATGCTTTCCTTCAAGCTCTACTGTATCGCCAGTCTTAGGATTACGACCTGTGCGAGGAGCGCGGAAATGCAAAGAGAAACTACCAAAACCTCTGATCTCAATACGATCTGAAGTAGATAATGAGCCGGCCATTTGTTCAAGAATTTCTTTTACAGCATTCTCAACATCTTTCACTGGGACGTGTGCGTGTTGTTCCGCAAGTGTTTCTATCAGTTCTGACTTAGTCATAGCGTTTCCTTAAAAAGAGATATAGGAAGGGCAAAAAATGCCCTTCCAACTAAAAACTAATTATATATTAGTCTTTTTGTGCATTTGCGAAAGCAGCTGCCATTGCGTTTTCAAACACTGGCTCTTCTTTCTTAAGCTTCTCTAGTACTTCTTTCTCTTCTGCTTCGAAAAGAGCTTTTACAGATAAGCTTAAAGTGCGGTTCTTACGATCAACACCAACGTATTTAACTTCAATCTCGTCGCCTACAGAAACAACAGTAGTTGCATCTTCAACGCGTTCTTGAGCGATATCAGCTACACGGATGTAACCTTCAACGCCTTCGATAAGTTCAACAGTTGCGCCTTTCGCATCAACTTCAGTCACTTTACCTTTAACAATAGCACCTTTTTTGTTTGCATCAAGGTAGTTATTGAATGGGTCAGCTTCGATTTGCTTAACACCTAGAGAGATACGTTCACGCTCTGGGTCAACTTGCAATACGATAGCAGTGATTTCGTCGCCTTTCTTGAATTCACGTACAGCTTCTTCGCCAGGTGTATTCCAAGAAATGTCTGAAAGGTGTACAAGACCGTCAATACCACCGTCAAGACCGATAAAGATACCGAAGTCAGTGATTGATTTGATCTTACCAGTAACTTGATCGCCTTTGTTTTGTAGACGAGCAAATTCCTGCCAAGGATTAGCAATACATTGCTTAAGACCAAGAGAAATACGACGACGTTCTTCGTCAATTTCTAAAACCATAACTTCAACAGTGTCGCCTAAGCTAACAACTTTTGAAGGATGGATGTTTTTGTTAGTCCAATCCATTTCAGAAACGTGTACTAAACCTTCAACGCCTTCTTCGATTTCCACGAAACAGCCGTAATCTGTAAGGTTAGTAACACGACCAGAAAGTTTAGAACCTTCTGGGTAACGACCAGCGATAGCTGCCCATGGATCTTCACCAAGCTGTTTAAGGCCTAGAGATACACGAGTTTTATCTTTGTCGAATTTTAGAACTTTAACTGCGATTTCGTCGCCAACATTAACGATTTCTGAAGGGTGCTTAACACGCTTCCAAGCCATATCAGTAATGTGTAGTAGACCATCAACACCACCAAGGTCAACGAATGCACCGTAGTCAGTAAGGTTCTTAACGATACCTTTAACTTCTTGGCCTTCAACAAGGTTAGCAAGAAGCTCTTCACGTTCTTGTGAGTTTTCAGATTCGATAACTGCACGACGTGAAACAACAACGTTGTTACGTTTTTGGTCAAGCTTGATTACTTTAAATTCAAGCTCTTTGCCTTCAAGGTGAGTTGTGTCACGTACTGGACGAACATCAACAAGTGAACCAGGTAGGAAAGCACGGATTGAATCAACTTCAACTGTGAAACCGCCTTTAACTTTACCGTTGATAACACCAGTAACAGTCTCTTGCTCTTCACATGCTTTCTCAAGACGGATCCATGCTTCGTGACGCTTAGCTTTCTCACGAGAAAGAATAGTTTCACCGAAACCGTCTTCAATTGCATCTAGTGCAACATCTACTTCGTCGCCTACAGCAACTTCAAGTTCACCAGCAGCATTTTTGAACTGCTCTGCAGGGATAGCACTTTCTGATTTAAGACCAGCATCTACAAGTACAATGTTATTCTCGATAGAGATTACTGTACCTTTAACGATAGAGCCTTGCTCTGCTTCAAAACCCTTTAAGCTTTCTTCAAATAACTGCGCAAAATTTTCTGACATACGAATATACGTCTCATATATTAATACCAATAAGCAACCATGCTGCATGGGGTTGTTAAAATAGCACTGGCATCCTGCTGGCGCATAAAATGTGTTTAGCTTCGTTTAGGAAGCTTACCTTCAGAGATTGCAATATCCAATAAAGTTATTACCTTATCAAACACTTGCTGTGCATTGAGCTCGCTAGTATCAAGCTCAATAGCATCATCTGCAGGTACAAGCGGAGCAACGGCACGATTCATATCGCGCTCGTCACGAGCTTGAATGTCCTGTAATAGACCACTTAGTGTAACATCAAGACCGCGCGTATTCAACTCAACAAAGCGTCTACGAGCACGCTCTTCTGCACTTGCTGTTAAATATATTTTTAACGGCGCATCTTGAAAAACCACAGTGCCCATATCACGGCCATCGGCAATTAAGCCGTTTTCAGTGCGAAATGCACGCTGGCGACGTAATAACGCTTCACGAACGCGAGGTAATGCTGCAACTTTTGATGCTGCAGCGCCTACTTCTTCATTACGAATAGTAGTAGTTACATCTTCGCCTTCTAAAATAACTTTTCCTGCATTAGTTTGGCTATCTACCAAAAACTGCACATCTAAATTTGCAGCAAGAGGGACAAGCCCTTCTTCATTGTCTAATGCAATTTGGTGATGAAGTGCAGCTAAAGATAAAACGCGATAAATCGCACCGCTATCTAATACATCCCACCCTAACTTGTCGGCTAACAAGCGACAAACAGTTCCTTTACCTGAACCACTTGGGCCATCAACGGTGATCACGGGCATTAATAACGCCTGCATTTAAAACCTCCTGCAATGCACACCTAAATAAACCGCGACATTATACGTCAGTTATTAAAATATATCTGCTATTAGTGTGTAACTTTTGTAATTACTTCTAATTAGCTTATTCACTGACTGACGCTAAAACATTGAAAAATGTAGGAAATGTTTTATAGGTACACTTTGGATCATTAATCGTTATTGGCTTTCCACCAACGGCAACCATTGCAAAACACATGGCTATACGGTGATCGTCGTAAGTGTCTATTGCTACATCGTTGAAGTGTTTAGGCGGTGTAATTTCTATAAAGTCATGCCCTTCTACCACTTCTGCACCTACTTTTCTAAGCTCAGTTGCCATCGCATATAAACGGTCTGTTTCTTTTACTCGCCAGTTATAAATGTTACGAATGGCAGTTGGGCCTTTAGCGAAAAGAGCAACAGTTGCAAGGGTCATAGCAGCATCAGGAATTGCATTAGCGTCAATATCTACGCCTTTTAATTCGCCTTTGCGAACAACTAAACGCTCATCATACCAATCGATTTTCGCGCCTACTTGCTCCATTACTTTAGCAAAGCCTATATCACCTTGAACTGATTTAGCACCCACGCCTTTAATTTCAATCTCGCCGCCAGCAATTGCAGCCGCAGCAACAAAGTAAGAAGCAGAAGATGCATCGCCTTCAACCATAATTCGTTCGAGTGATTGATACTGTTGACCACCTTTAACTTTAAAAGTTGCATAATCACTGTGCTCAACATCAATACCAAAGCGCGCCATAACACCTAACGTAATATCAATATAAGGCTTAGATACTAAAGTACCCTTAATAGTTATATTTGTATCGCCGTTAAATAAAGGTGCTGCCATTAACAAGGCAGTTAAAAACTGACTTGAAATACTACCGTCAATTTCAACCTCACCACCTTTTATTTGACCACCTACAATTTTAAGTGGTGGATAGTCTTTGTGTTTTGTATAAGTAACATCACCACCAAGCGCTTGTAGAGCATCAACTAAGTGCCCTATCGGACGCTCTTCCATACGTGGCTCGCCTATTAGCTCATACTCACCAGCAACGGCAGCAAGTACAGCCGTTAAAGGTCTGTAAGCAGTACCTGCATTACCTAAAAATAATGGTTCACTTGGTGTATTAAACACACCACCAACTCCCTCTACGGTCGCTACAGTGTGTTCATCATTCAAAGTTACATTTACACCCAATAACTTTAAAGCACCCAGCATATGGCGTATATCGTCACTATCAAGTAAGTTCTCTACAACGGTGGTACCGTTTGCCAGTGCTGCTAATAATAAAATTCTGTTCGATAGACTCTTTGAACCTGGTAGGGTTACCGTGCCATTTACTTTAGAAATAGGTTCTAAACGGAGCTGCTCCATTAGCTGTGCTCCTTTGCAAATGCAGCCATAAAATCTACAAGTGCTTGAACACCTTCAAGAGGCATAGCGTTATAAATACTTGCGCGCATACCGCCCACAATTCTGTGACCTTCAAGTGCAAGTAAACCGGCCTCGCTTGATTGAGCAACAAATTTGCTATTTAAGCTTTCATCGTTTAACCAAAATGGAACATTCATGCGTGAGCGGCAATGTTTAGCGACTATATTTGAATAAAAATCTGAGTTATCGATAAAATCATACAGTAAATTTGCTTTAGCAATATTTTGTGCTTCCATGGCTTTTACCCCACCATTGCTTTCAAGCCATTCAAATACTTCAGCCGCTAAATACCAAGCAAAGGTAGGTGGGGTATTAAACATACTGCCCTGCTTTGCTTCAAGTGCGTAATCTAAAATACCGGGCTTTGGCAAACCTTCGCGCTCAAGTAATGCTTTACGAACAATAACAATTGATATGCCCGATGGACCGATATTTTTTTGCGCACCAGCGTAAATCAAATCAAATTTATTAACGTCAATCTCACGCGATAAAATAGTTGAAGACATATCAGCAATAATCGGAGCTGTTGGGTGGCTTGGTACATCAAAAATCTCTAAGCCATCGACAGTTTCATTAGGGCAATAGTGGATGTACGCAGCGTCTTCTGGTAATTCCCAGTCAGCAACGTCTTTAATTGAAAACTCACCATCAGCATCATTACGGACATCCGTAAAAGACGTTTGAGTAAACTTATTCGCTTCATCTCTGGCGCTTTTCGACCATACGCCATTCTCGCAATAAAACGCTGTTTTGCCTTCTTGGTGTAAGTTTAATGGCACAGCACTAAACTGGCCACGACCACCACCATGCATAAACAGCACTTCAAATTCATCACTAATATTCATTAGGCGACGAAGGCTAGCTTCACATTTAGCTGTAAGCGCTAAAAACTCTTTACTGCGATGGCTAATCTCCATCACAGACACACCTAGGTCTTGCCAATCTAGAAACTCTTTTTGCGCTTTTTTCATAACCGCTTGCGGAAGCATAGCTGGCCCCGCACAAAAATTATATTTACTCATTACCTTTGCCTCATTCCAGTAATTTAACTACTAAGCATGAACATTTAATACCAATCCGCTAAACCTTTAAAATTTAATGAATAATACCAATCCGCAATAATACTTAATCATTTTGCGGGGCTAAACGTGTCGCTACTTGCGTTAAAAAATTCTCATTTAGAACAACTAAATAGCGAATTTTTTGCCTAGCTATCAACACGTTTTTCCACCCTCAAAATAGATCTCTTAATTAAGCGAATTGGTATGAGTATAATTTCACACCCTATTAATTTTTTTCAACAACATTAAAAAAAGCGGCCAAGGCCGCTTTTTCAATATCAATTATTCTGAAGGAGGATTATCATCCGCTACTTCATCAATAACCGTATCTACTGTTTCAACGTCTTCAATATCAATTAAGTCACTTTCTGTAACTTCAATCTCTTCTATACGTTGTAAACCAACTACTTGCTCTCCGTCAATAGTTCTGATCAAAATAACACCTTGTGTGTTACGTCCAACCGTTGAAACTTCATTAACGCGAGTTCGTACTAAGGTACCACGATTCGAAATAATCATTATTTCATCGTTGTCATCAACTTGCACAGCACCAACAACAGCGCCGTTACGTTCACTCACCTTAATTGATACAACACCTTGTGTTGCACGACTCTTAGATGGGTAATCTTCAAGTTGTGTACGCTTACCGTAACCATTTTCAGTTACCGTTAGAATGGCACCGTCAGTTTTTGGTACAATTAACGATACTACGCGTTGCTCGTCTGGCATTTTAATACCACGAACACCTGTAGCAGTACGACCCATTGGGCGAACACCTTTGAAGCGAATCTCAGGGTTACCTTCTTCGTCTAATACTGGGTTACCGTTTTCATCAACAACTGTTGTTTCTTCAGCTTCTTTGAACCGTACAACTTTACCTGCATCAGTGAACAACATAATTTCGTTGCTACCATCGGTAATATCAACACCAATCAAGCTATCGCCATCATTTAAGTTAACAGCAATGATACCGCTTGCACGTTGACGACTGTAAGCCGTTAATGGTGTTTTCTTAACTGTACCGAATGCAGTTGCCATAAAGATATATTTATCTTCTGCGTACTCGCGTACTGGCAATATAGCAGTAATACGTTCATCAGCTTCAAGTGGTAACAAGTTAACAATTGGCTTACCGCGCGCTGCACGACTTGCTAGTGGTAACTGATACACTTTAAGCCAATATAAACGACCGGCCGTAGAGAAACATAAAATAGTATCGTGTGTATTTGCAACTAACAGACGTTCAATGAAATCTTCATCTTTCATCTTCGTTGCTGACTTACCTTTACCACCACGACGCTGTGCTTCGTAATCAGACAATGCCTGATACTTCACATACCCTTCGTGAGAAAGCGTTACAACAACGTTTTCTTCGGTAATTAAGTCTTCAAGACTGATATCGTGAGCCGCTGCATTAATCTCAGTACGACGTTCGTCGCCATACTGCGCTTTAATTTCAACTAGTTCGTCACGAATAACTTCCATTAAACGCTCAGGTGTTGCCAAAATATAAAGTAGTTCAGCAATTAACTCTAATAACGCTTGATATTCAGTTAATATTTTTTCGTGTTCAAGACCAGTAAGCTTGTGTAAACGCAAATCTAGAATTGCTTGAGCTTGTTGCTCAGAAATATAGTATTGACCGTCGCGAATACCTAAATCATCAGCAAGCCAATCTGGACGGGCTACATTATCTTCGCCTGCTTTTTCAAGCATACCTTGTACATGACCTAATTCCCACGGACGTGCAGTTAAAGCAATTTTAGCTTCAGCAGGTGTAGGTGATTTACGAATAAGCTCGATAATTGGGTCAATGTTTGCAAGCGCAATTGCTAAACCTTCAAGCGTGTGAGCACGGTCACGCGCTTTGCGTAAATCAAACACGGTACGACGAGTTACTACTTCACGGCGGTGAATAATAAACTCTTCAAGCATTTCTTTTAGATTAAAACACTTAGGTTGGTTGTTAATTAATGCAACCATATTCATACCAAACACAGTTTGTAACTGAGTTTGTGAATACAAGTTATTTAAAATAACTTCGCCTACGTCACCACGTTTAATTTCAATAACGATACGCATACCGTCTTTATCTGATTCATCACGTAGTGCACTAATACCTTCAATTTTCTTATCTTTAACAAGCTCAGCAATTTTTTCAATTAAACGGGCTTTATTAACTTGATAAGGAATTTCGTGAACGATGATTGTTTCACGGCCTGTTTTTTCATCGGTTTCGACGTCGGCGCGTGCACGCATGTACACTTTACCACGGCCAGTTAAATAGGCTTGTTCAATGCCTTTTTTACCGTTGATAATTGCAGCCGTTGGGAAATCAGGACCAGGGATATAATCCATTAACTCTAAAATAGTTAAATCAGGATTTTGAATAAGTGCCAAACAACCGTTCACAACTTCAGTTAAGTTATGTGGTGGTATATTTGTAGCCATACCTACTGCAATACCCGACGAACCATTCACTAATAAATTAGGGACTTTCGTAGGTAACACGTCAGGGATGAACTCAGTGCCGTCGTAGTTAGGAACGAAATCAACCGTTTCTTTTTCAAGATCGGCTAATAACTCATGCGACATTTTTGCCATACGTACTTCTGTATAACGCATTGCCGCTGCTGAATCACCATCAACCGAACCGAAGTTACCTTGGCCATCTACAAGCATGTAACGTAGTGAGAATGGCTGAGCCATACGAACTATCGTGTCATAAACTGCACTGTCGCCGTGTGGATGGTATTTACCGATTACGTCACCGACCACACGGGCCGATTTTTTGTAAGGCTTGTTCCAGTCATTACTAAGCTCGTTCATTGCAAACAAAACGCGGCGATGAACAGGTTTTAAGCCGTCACGTACGTCTGGTAATGCACGTCCTACTATTACGCTCATTGCGTAATCTAAATAGGAGTTTTTTAACTCGTCTTCAATATTGACTGGCAGAATTTCATTGGCGAGATCAGTCATTTGATATCACATTCCTTCAGTATCAGCTCTCAACAACCCGGTATTGGGTATTAAGAGTATTGTTATTATTTCTAACAGCCATGCTATCACAATTAATTTTAATTTACAGGCGCAAAACTTTGCGATTTATCAATTTAGCCCTATATAATGGCCTCAGATTGACGAGGAAGTATTTTATGACCGAACATCAAAATGTAGATCACGCAGAAATAGCAAAATTTGAAGCCATCGCTGAGCGTTGGTGGGACCTAGACGGAGAATTCAAACCTCTTCACGAAATTAACCCGTTACGTTTAGACTTTATAGCAAATAAAACGCAAGGCCTATTCGATAAAGAAACACTCGACGTTGGCTGTGGTGGCGGTATTTTAAGCCAAAGCATGGCGCGCATGGGCGCAAAAGTAACTGGCATCGACATGGGGCAAGAGCCTTTAACTGTTGCTAAGTTGCACAGTTTAGAAACTGGCGTAAATGTAGATTATATAAAAGTGCCTGCAGAAGAGTTTGCAACACAGTACCCTGAGCGCTTTGATGTAATAACGTGTATGGAAATGCTTGAACACGTTCCCGACCCAGCATCTATCATTCATGCTGTAGCCGCACTTGCCAAACCAGGCGCGGATGTGTTTTTTTCAACCCTTAACAAAACACCTAAAGCATATTTATACGCGATTGTTGGCGCTGAAAAACTTTTAAAAATGGTACCTGAAGGTACACACGACCATAAAAAGTTTATAAAACCTGCACAGCTTATTTCATGGGCAGAGCAAGCCGGTTTAAAAGTCCGTGCAAGTACAGGGCTTTCTTATAACCCACTATCAAAGCAATATACGCTCAATAGTGACGTTAGCGTAAATTACATACTTTATTTTGAGAAGTTAGCTTAATGGCTAATTCTCAAGCCCCCTTATCCATTATTGAGTACGATGCATTTTTATTTGATTTAGACGGCACCCTACTCGACACCGCTGATGATTTAGGTGCCGCTTTAAACGCAGTCCTTATTAGCAATGAAATAGAACCAGTTAGTAGTGATGTATACCGTCCTGCGGCATCTAACGGCGCAGGCGCATTATTAGAGGCTGGTTTTAAAGAGTTATGGGACAAACAACACCAAAGCGAGCTTATAAAGCAATTAGTTAACGAGTACGCTGCAAACATAGCAAAACACACGCATTGCTTCAGCGGAGTTGAATCGTTACTTATCGCCCTTGATCAGAAAAAGATCAAGTGGGGGATCATGACTAACAAGCCTGGCTTTTTAACCGATCCTTTAGTGGCAGCTATTCCCGCATTGAAAAATGCCAGTGTAGTAATAAGTGGCGACACCTTAACTGAAGCTAAGCCATCACCTTTACCACTGCTGCATTGTGCAAAGCTCATGCAAGTAGAACCAAAGCGCTGTTTGTACATTGGTGATGCACAGCGCGACATACAAGCAGGCAAAGCCGCAGGTATGCATACCGCAACGGCTCTTTGGGGTTACATCCCAAGTAAAGATGAAGCGATAGCTTGGGAAGCCAATTTTAACTGGCTAAGTCCAATTGACGGTTTTAACCATATATAGTGTCATGTTAATTATTAAACACTATATATTGTGATTGTGTTAGTTTTCACACAAAGCTTGCTGATAAAAAAAGCAGTCAAAATTTATTTTTAAAATGCGTAAATTTAGCAGATCATTAGTTGATTTTTGCATATTTCAACTTAAATGATTGTTCGAAGGTGAGTGTCTACTAACACAAATGCGTTATCCCAAAGTTATCCACAAATAGGGGCAATTATGTCCCTTGCAAAACAACTCAGACCACACTATCTTGTGATCTCTAAATTGAACAACACCAGATATTGTGGCCAAATGTTATTCAATTAAATTCGCCAATATGGTGAAACCTATAATAAATGAGTATGTACCTTGCTTCGGCGAGGTATAAAGCATTGGTCAAAATACATAATTCCCAAGGAATACAGGCAAATGAACCAACAGTTATCTGTAAGCAAACGTGACGGGCGCAAAGAGCCACTTGATCTGGATAAGATCCATCGCGTTATTGAATGGGCCGCCGAAGGTTTAAACAACGTTTCGGTTTCGCAAGTTGAATTAAAATCGCATATTCAGTTTTACGACGGTATTCGTACCAAAGACATCCACGAAACCATCATTAAAGCAGCAGCGGATCAGATTTCAAAAGAATCGCCTGATTATCAATACTTAGCTGCACGTTTAGCTGTATTCCATTTACGTAAAAAAGCGTATGGTCAATTTGAACCACCACGTTTATTTGACCACGTAACAAAAATGGTTGGCGATAAACGCTACGATGCTCACTTATTAGTAGATTACACAGAGCAAGAATTAGATGAGCTTGATGCATACCTTGATCATTCTCGCGATCTTAACTTTAGCTACGCGGCTGTAAAACAGCTTGAAGGTAAGTATCTCGTTCAAAACCGTGTATCGGGTGAAATCTACGAAAGTGCACAGTTTTTATATATTTTAGTAGCAGCGAGCTTATTCTCTGACTACCCAAGTGAAACACGCGTTTCTTACATTAAGCGCTTTTACGACGCAGTATCGTTATTTAAAATATCTCTACCAACGCCAATTATGTCAGGTGTACGTACGCCTACTCGCCAGTTTAGCTCGTGTGTATTAATTGAATGTGGCGATAGCCTTGATTCAATTAACGCTACATCATCTGCTATTGTTAAATACGTTTCACAACGCGCAGGTATTGGTATTAATGCTGGTCGTATTCGTGCGCTAGGTAGCCATATTCGTAACGGCGAAGCGTACCACACAGGTTGTATTCCTTTTTATAAGCACTTTCAAACAGCTGTTAAAAGTTGTTCGCAAGGTGGTGTACGTGGCGGCGCTGCAACATTGTTCTACCCGCTTTGGCATTTAGAAGTAGAGAACCTACTTGTACTTAAAAATAACCGTGGTGTAGACGACAACCGCGTTCGTCACCTTGATTACGGCGTACAGTTTAATAAACTAATGTACTCTCGTTTAATTAAAGATGACTACATTACATTATTTAGCCCATCAGATGTGCCTGGCCTTTACGATGCATTTTTTGAAGACCAAGCTGAGTTTGACGCACTTTACGTAAAATACGAACAAGACGAGTCTATTCGTAAAAAACGTATTAAAGCCATTGAGCTTTTCTCTATGTTTGCGCAAGAACGTGCAAGTACAGGTCGTATTTATTTACAAAATGTGGATCACTGTAATACACACAGCCCATTTATTTCTAAAGTTGCGCCAATTCGCCAATCTAACTTATGTTTAGAAATTGCATTGCCAACTAAGCCACTTAACAACGTAAATGACGAAGAAGGCGAAATTGCGCTTTGTACACTTTCTGCGTTTAACTTAGGTGCAATAGAGTCACTTGATGAGCTTGAAGAGCTAGCTGAACTTGCAGTACGCGCACTTGATAACTTACTAGATTTCCAAGACTACCCTGTACCGGCGGCTAAAAATGCAACTATGGGTCGTCGTACACTAGGAATAGGCGTAATTAACTACGCTTACTACCTAGCTAAAAACGGTAAGCGTTATTCAGATGGTAGCGCAAATGCATTAACACATAAAACCTTTGAAGCTATTCAATACTACTTAATGAAAGCATCAAACGAGCTTGCTAAAGAGCGTGGCGCATGTCCTAAGTTTAACGAAACAACGTATTCACAAGGCATTATGCCAACAGATACGTACAAACGTGATTTAGATAAAATTTGTGATGAGCCACTTCATCTTGACTGGGATACACTACGTGCAAATATTAAAGAGCACGGTATGCGTAACTCAACACTAAGTGCATTAATGCCATCAGAAACATCGTCGCAAATCTCTAATGCAACTAACGGTATTGAGCCACCACGTGGACATATTAGCGTTAAAGCAAGTAAAGACGGTATTTTAAAACAAGTTGTTCCTGAGTATGAGCGTTTAAAAGATCAGTACGAGTTACTATGGGACATTCCATCAAACGATGGTTACTTGCAGCTTGTTGGTATAATGCAAAAATTTGTTGACCAAACAATTTCTGCAAATACAAATTATGATCCAAACAAGTTCGAAGGCGGTAAAGTACCTATGCAAGTCTTATTAAAAGACTTACTAAGCGCGTACAAACTAGGTGTTAAAACCTTGTATTACCACAATACTCGTGATGGCGCCTCAGATTCACAAGAAGATACTCCAGAAGTGGAAGATGATGATTGTGAAGGCGGCGCGTGTAAAATTTAACTGCTGATTTTTATTTTAAGCGGGCATTTAGCCCGCTTTTTCTGATAGTTTTTTGAGTGATAAACATGTCTTATACTACTTTTAGCCGAAACCATAATAACCAAATGCAAGAGCCAATGTTTTTTGGCCAAACTGTAAACGTATCTCGTTACGACCAACAAAAATACCCAATTTTTGAAAAGTTAATTGAAAAGCAACTGTCTTTCTTTTGGCGTCCTGAGGAAGTAGATGTAAGTAAAGACCGTTTAGACTTTCAAGCATTACCAGATCACGAAAAGCATATATTTTTAAGCAACTTAAAATACCAAACACTACTTGATAGTGTACAAGGTCGTTCGCCAAACGTGGCTCTACTTCCAATTGTATCACTACCAGAGCTTGAAACATGGATAGAAACTTGGGCGTTCAGTGAAACAATTCATAGCCGCTCATACACGCATATTATCCGTAACGTAACACAAGCCCCTGAACTTATTTTTGATGACATAGTTAGCAACGATAAAATTAGCGAACGTGCTGATGCCGTAACTAAATACTACGATGACTTAATTAACTCTGTTTCGCTTTACAACTTATACGGTGAAGGCAAACACGAGATTAACGGTAAAACAGTTATCATTAATTTATTTGAGCTTAAAAAGAAACTTTACCTTGCAATGATGTCGGTAAATATTCTTGAAGCGATTCGCTTTTACGTAAGCTTTGCATGTTCGTTTGCTTTTGCTGAGCGCGAGCTAATGGAAGGTAACGCTAAAATCATCAAGCTAATTGCACGCGATGAAGCACTTCACCTTTCGGGTACTCAGCATATTTTAAACATTATGCAAGACGGTAAAGACGACCCAGAAATGGCGATTGTTGCTGCCCAGTGCCGCGATGAAGCTATTAAAATGTTTGTTGACGCAGCAGAGCAAGAAAAAGAGTGGGCCGAATACTTATTTAAAGATGGTTCAATGATTGGCTTAAATAAGCATATTTTATGTCAGTACGTTGAATACATTACCAATGCACGTATGACTGCCATTGGCTTGCCAGCACAGTTTGAAAATAACAGTAACCCTATCCCATGGATAAACTCGTGGTTAGTGTCTGATAACGTGCAAGTAGCGCCTCAAGAAGCAGAAATTAGCTCATACCTTGTTGGTCAAATAGACTCTCAAGTTGATGCATCAGAATTTGGTGATTTTGATTTATAATGAGTGACAAGTCTACTGCAAGCATAACGCTTGCAGAAAACAGCCAGTGTATAGAATTTACCGCTGGCTGCCCTTCTCTTCTACAGTGCTTAGAATCCATGAAAATAGACGTTGCATTCCAATGCCGCGAAGGTTACTGCGGCGCCTGTAGAGCAACGTTAGTGTCAGGTAGTGTTGAATATAACGAAGAGCCCCTTGCATTTGTGCGCGAAGGCGAAATACTCCTGTGCTGCTGTAAACCCAATGGCAATGTAAGTATTAATTTAAAGTAGTCTAAACGCTAAATACAGTTTATAAACGCCAATCTAATTGTTTAATACCCGATAACTAGCTCTTTAGCTTATTTACGTATCACTGAACGAGCTTTACACGCATTGAAACTGATGCGCTACGCCCTAAATTATCAACCACTCTTACGTCAAATTCGCCTACTTGCGGGTGCCAGAAAAAAGGCGTATCTCGCTCTACTTTACCAACAAAGCTGTTATCTACAAACCAATATAAAATACGTGAATCTGTATCTGTGATTGCGCTAAAAGGCAGGCCTTCTTTTTTCAATTTACTGGCTCTTATCGTGTAGCTAATTAAATTACTCGGGGATGTAATACTCGGTGCTGAGCCTCGTGTACTCGTGTCATTAATTAAGCATGAATCTAAATAAGGTGGAGGCTGGCGTTTAACAATGCCTGCTTGTTTAAATAATCTGACTAAGTCAGATGGCCAAAATTCATAAACTGCCTTTGTAGTTGTAGATTCAACATACTGACAAGCACGTAATCCCGATACTTTATCAATATAAATTTCACGATGTACATCGGACACTTTAATTGGCGACTTACCTGGAATAAAAAGTCCTTTTTCTGTTTTAGGGCAATGCACATTAGGTAAATCACCTGTTGTTGAACAAATATCTACTTCTGTAATATTTAAACCACCTGGTTTTATATTGCCTTTGATTAAGCCGTAACTATCTAATGAACGTATTATTTCAAAAAATAAAGGCGCGGCTGCTTGTCGCCCAATAAAAGATGGGTGCCCTTCTCCTGAGAAATTACCCACCCATGTAGCTAAAACATACGGACCAACAATACCTACTGACCATGCATCGCGAAAAGCAAATGAAGTACCTGTTTTCCAATATACAGGGTATGATTGTCTTCTTTCTTTTTGAAATGAGATTTCATCAACTGCACTATTTTCACTTAGCATTTGTAAAGTCAGGTAGGCTGCCTCTGGGCTGATGAGTTGCTTGATATGATTGTTTTGATTATTTGGGTTGTTTTGGTTAATAACAGTGGCGTCTTTTTTTAATATAACTTCATCCTTATACACCCCTAAATTAGCTAACATGGCGTATAACTTAACGAGCTCTAGCATCGTTACTTCACTGCCGCCCAGCGCAAGCGCTAAACCATAAAACTCTTTGGGCTGAAGCTTTTTAATATCGGCTGCAACGAGTAAATCGTATAGCCCAACTTTTTGTAAGCGATACATCAAATTAACAGCAGGCACATTACGGCTCAGCACTAGCGATTCAGTAGCCGATATAGGCCCTAAAAACTGCTGATCGTAATTCTCTGGTGTATATCCTCCAAAGCGTTTGGGGGCATCTTTTACAAGCGTTAATGGATGAATTAACCCTTCGTCTATAGCAAGCGCATAAATAAATGGTTTAAGGGTTGAACCTGGTGAACGTTTAGCTCTTACACCATTTACTTGACCGCTAATGTCATTATTAAAAAAATCCACAGAGCCTAATTCAGCAACTACTTCCATAGTTTTATAATTTAGTAAAATAGCAGACGTATTACTAAGCCCGTCTCTATGCCTGCGATTAATGTAATTTCTTGCATGGCGCTGAAGTAAGTTTTGTAAATTAAGGTCTATCGACGTTTTATATTCTCCAGGCTTTAGGTGCGGGTACTCGCTTTGTAAATTATCAATAAAATGTGGAGCTTCAAAAGGCAAGTCTGAAGAGGCATATACCTTTATCGGTAATTGCATAGCTGCTAGCCAATGTTTATCGTCTGGGTGGGTTTCAAGCCAACGAGTAAACAGTTTTTTTCTTGTTTCTAGCAATACCAGTTTAGCCGATTTTTTAATGGGATTTCGTTTGGTTGGGTTTTGCGGGATTAAGCTAAGTAATAATGACTCAGGTAAATTAAGATCAATAGCTGGTTTCTTAAAATAAATTAAACTGGCTGCACCAACACCTTCAATATTTGATCCATAAGGCGCTAAGTTAAAATACGCCTCGAGTATTTGGTTTTTACTGTAGTGTCTCTCAATTTGTAGCGCTCGAAGTATTTGTTCTACTTTTCCAAAAATAACATGCGTGTTCATCCCAAAGTGCAACCGGGCTACTTGCATTGTTATTGTTGACGCACCGACTCGGTGACTTCTTTTAATATAGCTAGTATAAAACGCATTTATTAAAGCAATAAAATCGATACCAATATGCTCATAAAAGTCTTGGTCTTCATACAATAAAGTAGCTTGTTGAACGCTCAAAGGGATTTTATCTATTGGCGTCCATAATCTATATCTATCGTCTGCGGCTAAATTTAAACGAAGTAATTTATCACTGCTATCGTAAAAAGCCGTTGAGTAAGCATTGGGCTGGGTAATATCAGGCTTTGGAGTAAACAAATTCAACAGCACTGCAAGCAGTGCTGTTGTAAAAAAAGCCGTTTTTATTATAAAACTAAACTTTTTATTTAGCGGCGGTAACATCAAAACGACCCGATTTTGAGTGCGCTTTAATACTTAAATCATACATAGATTCAGCATAAGCCGATGGCACTACAAAGCTGCCAGATGTAGTAGCCTTAATCTTGTAAGTAAGCTCAGTCATGCTATCGCCAAAGCTGCCATATAATATAACGCGATCCTCTCGTATATCTTTATAATCAGAGGTCCAGCGATTATAACTATTGCGAACGCTGTCTCTGAGTACTTCAAACCCACCAGGTAGTAAATCAATAACAGCAACATCCGAAATATTTTTACCCGTTGTACTACGCACTCGTAATACAACGTTTAGTTCTTGACCTTGAACAGCGGTGGTTATCACATTACCTTTATCGTCTTGGTATTCTCTGACAACTTCTAAACCATTACTTAATGACTTTTGTGGCACGTTTGTATCAAAACCAGCTTGGCTCATCATGTAAAATGAGCGAGGTGGCGCTAATACATCAAGCGTTTTAACGTCATTTAAAAACGAGGCTTTAGGATAAGGTGTATAGGTTACGTCTAATGCCTTTTTTTCTGCCATTGTCGTTGTTGCCATTATTTTTACATCTTCAGGCTGGGCTTGTGATAACGCAACTTTTGAGTATGCCGTCATAGCAAGTACAGACCAAGCAGACGACAACGTGTTGTAGTCTCCTTTAAAAATAGGGTCAACGACATTAAACAAATCATCTTTAGTTAACTGCTTTAAGCGAGCAGGAAAATGTTTTGATAACAAATAAATATACTGTCCGTCGTGAGCTAAACGCGAGTCGTAAGCGCCCCAATTATCGTGCTGGGTATCTTGCCCAATTTTATAGCTATTGATCAGTGCTTGCGCTTTGTCGCTTGCACGTAATAGCTGATAAGTTGCGCCCATAAACGCGGACGTTATATCTTGTTGCCATACTTTGCTATTACTCGCATTTACACTTTTTTCTAAATCAGATAAGTAATTAGTTGTTACCTCACCTTGTCGTGTTAGCAAATAAATGGCATAAGCGCGGTTTCTGTCATTCGCCTCTAAAGATCCGCTCGCTATACTGCGCACACCTTCAAAACCACTGCTCCACATATCATAAGGTATTGCTACGCCCGCTTCTTTTGCATCTAATAAAAAATGCATAACATAAAGAGAAGAATAAATAGATGCACTAGAATTACCCGGCCATAACATAAATCTGCCATCAGGTAACTGACGTTGACGAAGGGTATCTATTAAGTTGTTTATACGCTCATGTTTATAAGATACATCGCCCATATAACTTGGGTGTTCTAAATAACTTAGCACCGGAAACACACTACTCACTACTTGCTCGGTACACATATGAGGAAAGTTATCTAAATAACTAATAAGACCATCAACAAGCGCTAACGGGCTTTGTGAAGCGGTAATATTATTTTGTGATAAGTTAGGATATAGCTGTCTCGAAACCGCTATTTCTTTTTTACCTGATTCACTAAAGCCACTTTCAAAGCTACTAACAAATGCAACCGCAGGGCGCACACTTAACGTTGCCGTGCGTTGGCTAACATTGTCACTCGATAACGCAGTAAATGTAATTGATGCAGCGCCAAGCTTATCAAGCACTTTCACTCTAAACGTTAATGTGTCTTCTGATTTTTCATCAATATTTAGCGTTAATTTTTTATCGCTTATTATTTCAATGTTGCTTGAAGTAAGCGCTTCTACCGTAATTGGCAGTTGTTTACCTGAATCCTCAACACCATTAGCAATACCAAGTACAATATTAAACTCATCGCCTGGTGCTGCTGTCGTTAATACATTAGGAGTTAATACGAAGGGCCCTTTCACAAGTGTTGTACTTTCTTTAACACCAACACCCTCGTCATTTACGGCAATAGCAATTACACGTACCTGACCTGCAAAAGTATCTGGGATAGTAAACGTATGTTTTTTCGTTTTAGCATCAGCCGATAAAATACCAGACCAAAATGCGACTGGTTTTTGTACCTTACGAGAAAACGGGTTAAGTTGCTTGCTCTTGCGGTTCATTGCCATTGAGTCAGCATAACCACCACCCGCAGCTGCAAGCTCTTGCACTAGTTTAAATTCAGGTAAAATAAGATCAACAATTTGCATAGTACTAACTTCTAAAGCACGTTTTTGTAAGAAGTGATTTAACGGCTTTGGCGTCCGATAATTTGCCACTTGTAAAATACCTTCATCTACAGCAAATAACAGAACACGTGAAGGTGATTTGGCACTATATGAAATGACTAAATCGTCACCTGGTTTTACTTTATCAGGTATGTTTACGTCAAAATCTATTGCGCGTTTACTACGATCAATCGCAAATGGTTTAACTGCGTAGCTTAATGGGCTTGTAAATATTTCTTTCGATTCAAGGCTTCGAACAAATGAAACATTAACATACGCATTGCCTTCTATCCCTTTAGGTATGGTTATGGTTTGTATGCTACTTGTTGTTTTACTCTCAAACCATTTAAAAGCGTGTACTTTATTAGTTTCAATTGTAATTAAACCCGAGCCAACATAAGGCGCTACAATACTTATTTCAATTGTTTCGCCCGGTTTGTAATCCGGTTTATTTAATTGAACTTGCAGTTCAGCATTCTTTTCAAGCTTACCCGCTAAGTTACCCGTGCCGGTTATCGTAAATGATACCCTACTAACGGTATTCCCTTTGCCATCAACGAGTTCTATTAAGTAATCACCTGGTTCAGCAGTGGGTAATTCGTAGTTTGCGCCATCTTGTTTAATGTAAAACGGATTGCTTGATACCTGTTTGTTTTTTCTAACCGATTGGTACTTATAAGTGCCGTTATTTTGTTGCACCAACGTAGATACATATTGTTGTTCTATTAAATTTAGCGATAAATCTTCACGAGCAACTTGCTCAGTTTCTGAATTAATATTAATAAATTTTACAACACGTTTTGACTCTTTTGATATGTAGCTTAAATCGCCATCGGCTTTATAACCAACTAACTGCTCAACGGGTGAAACAAGCACCGAGCTGCTTGCACGAACACTTTTACCACCGCCTTCTTCATACCCTTGTACTGCAAAATTTAACTGATAAGTACCTGCCTCATAGCGAGTTAAGTCAATATCAAATTCTGCCTTGCCTTGTTCATCAGTTTTGATTTCGGTTAATGATTCATAACTGTGTCTAATATTTTTTCCTTCACTGTGGGGATCAGAAAACACATAATCTTTGTATTCATTAAAGTAAAAACCAGCTGGAGATAAATGTAAATCAGCAGTAACACGTCTATTTTGAGCAGGTGTACCAAATAAGTTTTGAAGGCTCACCAATGCTTTAAATTTTGAGCTGTTTACCCACCCCTTTGCAGATGATTGAGAAAATTGACTACTAATTTTCAATCTATCGGGTACAAACTCTTCAACTTTAAACTCAGTGCTGCCTAATTGGTCGCGGCTATTATTATTTTTAATAAGTTGGACCGATACATAATACGTTCCGGTATTGGCGCTATTTTGTGTTTTAAAGTCAAAATCAAGCAATCCATACTTATCTAAGCTCACTCGTTTATTATAAACAGTTGTCCCTTTAGGATCGGTAATTATAAGTTCAAGCGGTATATCGCCCAGTTTTGCAAAGTTTTGTTGCTTCACAATCGTGGCAAGTTTAACACTATCGCCTGGTCGATAAATTCCACGGTCAGAAAAAACAAACGCATCTATTTTATTACTACCACTGAGCCCAGAACTTACACCGCCGGTATCAAACCGAGAGTAGTTAACCATTCGAGCATAGCGATTATAAGGAATAAAAGACATGTCACTTTTAGTTTCGACTACAAAAGCAACGGGAGTTTGATCATCAGTAAACCACGTTGTATTGTCGAAAAATGCGTGCCCCTCAGAATCTGTTTTAGCATTTAAAATAACTAATCCGTTTTTACCCAATAACGACACCTTCGCTTTTGCTACCGGTTTTCCTGTTTCAATAGATTGGACAAATATATCGCGAGATCCATCTGCATTATTTTTTACCAAAATACCTAAATCAGTAATAAGGATAAGTCGTTTTTCTTGGGGGCCATATACGTAATTATCTTCTGTATTTAACGCTTGAGCATTTATAAAAAATAAGCCTAAACCAACTGACTCATTATACTTACTACTCAAATCAATAGATGAATAGACCGCTTTTTTAGGGTGCTCCAATTTTAAATTAACTTGTCTGGTAAAAATTGAACTTATGTTTTCTTCTGTAAAGTAATAATTATTAAATTCTGGATTAGAAATATCACCACTGGTTTGACTTATAAGGTGGTTAATTTGATTGGCTTCTACCCTACCTACTTTAACTTGAAGTGCGTTTACACCGCGGGTCAAAAATGACAATTTATGATCGCCATTTTTTGATAATATAGACCCTTTAGACATAATATTTACTTGTGTCGGATAAGCCGGCGTATCTAAAATAGTGTCGTATTTATTCACCATCCTAAACTCACCCGTCGACTTTAATCCCTTATCAATCGCGATATAAACTTGCTGGTTTTGAGGGGCGTCAAACGTAAAACTGTGTAACTTAGCGGTATCTTGCGCGGTAGGAATCGCATTTAACTTAACTTTTTGAGATTGCTTAAGCACTGCATCAGTAACCTCTCGTGGACTACCGAAGTACTTATAATTACCTTTTGAATCTTTAGTCGGTAATACATAAGCAACTGTTTTACTAACCACATCTTGCGATGAAATATCATCTGTGAAGTCTAAAACAAGTGTTTGTTCGGGCTCCCCTTGCGTATTTTTTACCATCAACACATTGGCAGTATTTACTCTAAAAAAGCTATTTACACTTGGGATCAACACGGCGTCTTTAATCTCTACTGTTGTTTGAGAAGGACCCATAACCGGCTTTACACCGCTATTAAGAACAAAATACAGATAGCTTTCGGTATCTTGAATACGTATTTGCTCTGAAGTAATGTAAATCTCTCGTTGATGCTTGTCGTAAGTAACATCAAATTTGTATTGTGCTAGTTCGTTTTTGCCATCTTGCTCAAGCGATTGAGTCAGCTTTAAATTATTTTTTATGGTGCTTATATCTGTTGGGTGAGTCGCTTTTAATGTTGCAATCACCTTGTGACTTTTTTTAACGTTAGGGTCTTGATAAAAAGCGAGCGAGCTTAGTGTTAGTTCAAAGTTGGGAGTTTTAAATACATGCTCATTATCGCTTAGATGTATATCACTTTTAAAAATAGATGAATCAAAACGTACCTTATATTTTTGCCCTGCTGACCAATCTTGTTTTGGGATAAATTTAAGCTGGCTTTCACTATTCCAAGACCACTGTCCAATTAGCTCAGGCGTGACTTTTATACCTGTGGGAATCACTTTGCCAACAAGCGCAAGCTTTGCGACAGAGTAAGATACTGCATCAGTGTTCTCTACATCATCTAAAACGGGAGTAAAATCAATATAAAGCGGTTCAGGGCTTAAAACATCAGATAAAGTGGTAACAGCAGGTGTAGAGTGAGTTGCTTTGTAACTAATTGGCTGTGGTAAGGAAAGAAAAAAACAATAGCCTGCTATAATTAATATCAGCATTAGCACGGCGCTAAAAAATGCTGTTTTGCGCTCTTTAGCAAACCTAAGCACATTATTTATAGCAGTAATTAACCATTTCGGTTTATGCCAAATAATGACACCAAATACATTTAAAATAACAAAAAATGTGGTCAGTAAAACCCACACACTGCCAACTGTTTTTTCGGTTACATTTACGTTGCCAAGTAAGCTTGCAACCAAACTAAACAAACCCGTTCCTATGGCTGAAAAAGCAATACTCATAAATAAGCTAGCTATTTTGGGAGCGAGTTTACTTTGTTTAAGATTAACCTCTTTTGGGCTAGCCTCTTTTGAATCGGTTTTTGTATTCACGTTCAAAATCCTTTTTCTTTATACTGCAATATCAATAAATGAGAGAACTCATACTTATAATCTGGTTATTTATATTCTTGTGGGACGAAACGGTAATGCCCCGTAATTTTAAAATCGAAAAGCATGTCGCTTTTTTCAGGTCCTCGACCAATATTATGAACAATTAATGGATTCCCTGTGTCTTTTGCTAACTCATTCACAACCATACCAATGTGCGGCAAATTACCTGGCAGCATCCACGTTACAATGTCACCCGTTTTATAGTCGTTCACGTTACTTGATTTAGCGAGCACTTGGCCATGATTTTTAAAGTAAGCCTGTAAGTTTGGCACACGGCGGTGGTCTATATTTTTATCCGGTTTGGTTAAACCCCAAATACGCTTAGAGGGATATAGCTCAAAGCTTTTTAACATGTCCTCATGCACAAGCTTTTGCAAATCAATACCTAAAAGTCGATATGATCGAATAACTACATCGGTACACACCCCTACATTAGCGGGCACATCGCCACCCGGATAAGTAATAGAGCGATAAGACCCATCATAGGTAACGTTATGTGTTGTTCTTTCAAGTAACGCAGCCACAATATCGTCATCAAACGATGCCGCATAGGCATTTACACTAAGTAAGCTCAGTAAAAAAACAGTAAAGCGTGTCATATGCAATCCTTTGAAAATGTTAATTAACTACAACGCTTGAATCACGAGTTCAGGCACGTTTATTTTCTTGCCATTATTTGTAAAGTGCTTATCAAGACTATACGCCATGACTTCAAGTGGCGCAGCATCATAACCAACCTGCTGAATTTCGGTTATGTAACGCAACATAAAAGCCTCGGCGCCAAGTTCACTCCATTGGGCTACGTGAACAAGTTCATGAAAATGCACAGCTAAATTATCAGCTACGTAAGGAAGCATGTAATAAGTGTTTTTGTATGTAGTACCTGCGGCATCCATGTCAATAAAATCGTCTAATCCCATTTCACGCAAAAAAGGAAAGTTAGGTTTGGGTATTTCATCGACAATAACGTAAAAGGCATTTTTTAAAAATTCGACAGGATAAAACCCTGCAAACTCACTGGCAAATTTCTCACAGCTAATTCTTTGGGTTTTATATTTAATATTTGTTGCATCAATCCATTGTTCTATTTGTTCGAGCACGTCCTTCCTCCAAAATACTCACTTAACGTTGTATAAATGTTGTAAGCCAACAACTCAATTGTAACAAAAGTAAATTAACGAATCTCTTTTTAAAGTACAAAAAGCTGCTAAAAAACCACTTACCCTCTAATCAACTATATATTTGATAATGTGCTTTAAAAACACAGGTATTGTTACTGTGTCCTTATTAGTAGTAACTTGTAATTATTAACTGAATGCAATTGTGTAAATAACGGGTCTGGTAAATTAATAAAGCGTCATTACCAAAAATAACGAGTTTACTTATGTACCCAGATATACAAAAAAATCTTAAAGTAAAACCTGCTCACATCGTCTCATTTATTGTGTTTTTATTAGTTTCAATGTCTACGCTTACCGCTCAGGTATATGCCGCTGATGCTGTATGGCCTTCAAAAACCGCTTACAAATATGCAAATGTAAACGGTAAAAAGATATTTTACCGAGAAGCTGGCATCCAGCATAAGCAAACCATTGTGCTTTTACATGGCTATCCGTCGTCTTCACACAGCTACCGAGAATTGATCCCGCTTTTATCAGGTCGTTATCATGTAATTGCACCCGATTATTTAGGCTCAGGATACAGCGAACGCCCAAACCCAGAAACTCAAAAATATACTTTTGAATTACTAGCTCAATACGTTGAAGGGTTACTAACAACGCTTAAAGTAAAGCGCCACAGCCTATATATACAAGACTTTGGAGCACCTGTAGGCTTTAGAATGTTGTTAAATAATCCTAATAAACTTGATGCACTTATTGTACAAAATGGTAATGCGTATTTAGAGGGGCTAACCCTACCGAGGCAAGCATTTTTTAAAGCCGCGAATGAAGATAGTTCGAAAGCTCAGCAAGATAAAATTTATTCGTACACGTCTGAACAAGCCATTATTAATAAGCAGTATTTACGAGACGTACAAAGTAACCCAGAAGTGATGAGCCCAGATAGCTGGACGCATGATCTTCACTTTTTACAAACCAAAGCCGATAGAGTAATTCAAGTGCAATTGCTACAAGATTACTACAACAACCTTCTCGACTATCCAAAGTGGCAAGCTTATTTACGCAAGTACCAACCACCAACGTTAATTGTATGGGGTAAAAACGACCCTGCGTTTATAGCCGAAGGCGCTAAAGCATACTTAAAATATGTACCGAACGCTGAACTGCATTTACTCGATTCAGGGCACTTTAGCGTTGAAGAAAAACCAGTAGAAATTGCAAAGTACATTGTCGACTTTATGAATAAGCTAGCTCAATAGTAAGCCTTTTCTTTTGGTTTAGTATTTATAGCGAACATAAAAAACGCTGAGGGTATAAACCATCAGCGCTTTATTAAGCTCAAGCTAAATCCACAAAAATCACATTTAATATGGATAAGTTATACTTTTATGTATTTAACCTTCTTCTTCAATAAGCGACTCTAGTAGGTCGTGTATTTCAGCTTTAAGCTCTTTGTCTTCAATTTTATTGGCGCTGACTTTAGCATTTTGAAGGTTTTTAATAGCTTCATCTTTTTGGCCAAGCTCAAGCTGTAATGTAGCCATTGAAAAAGAAACCGACGACATGTGATCTTTGTTATTAATCGCAATCGACTTTTCTAATGCTTTTTCGTAAGTAGTAATTGCCTCTTCTAACTCTTCGGTAAAATCAGCTAAAGTTTCCCATTGTACAGGGTGATCTTTTGAGGTGTTTTCGTTTTCAATACAAATAGCTTTTAATTGAGCAAATAACGACTCAAACTTTTCACGGTTATTTTTGTTAGCCGCCGCCATTAAATCTTCTGCTAGATCATGTACCGCTTTATATACTTTTGTATTCATCATCACTGGTTATCCTTTAATGCAGCTAAACTCATTTACTCACTCAATTTAGCTAAAATGTATCATTACAGTCATTATAAAACGTATTTAAACAACTGATTTATTTAATTTGGTGTATAGCGTAATAATACATTAATAATGAACATCGCGTAGGCGTTAAACACTCTGTGATTAAACTTTATCGCAATTACTCTTGGTAAACTTACACGCTGAATAAACTTGCAACCCAATCCAACGTAAAAATGGTCGTAAACACTTTAAGTGCAATGACAACTAAAAATAATAGGATGATTGCCGCTTTAGCTTTGCTACTTTTAAGATTGTTCCAATACAATAACTTTGCATTAAATTCTGTTTTTAACTTAGTGACAGCCTCTTTCATAATAACGCCCTGCTTAGGTATCCGCGCTCAGCAACATTTAACAATCACACAGTTTCTCAAGCGGGGTTTGTAACATTTTTCGCTACCTTTAGAGTAAACCATTAAATAAAGCCTGTACTATATAAAATGTAACAAGGGGTTTTAACTTAAGTTATTGTATCTAACTATTGTTTACACACCCAAAAATTAAAGGATGGGTAAATTCAGTAGAGCGTTAATAATAAATTTGGTGCTACACTAGGGCGTGTTGACCTTTGTGGATTGAAATTTGTTCAATCTAGGGGCGATTTAATCGCGGCGCGAGGTTTGTAACCTAGTGGGCTAAGTAAAAACCGAGCAACAAAGAGTTAATCGCCCCTAGAAAGAACCCAAAGGGCAG